>JADGGF010000088.1 GCA_019690055.1 Micromonosporaceae bacterium | reverse complement strand
CCCGGGAGCAGCGCCTGGGGTACGCGTTTCGGCAGGCGCGGGGTGTCAACGGCCGCGCGCGGGGTGTCGGCGGGCGACCACGGGGTCGACCGCGAAGCCGCCGCGCCGGCGTCCGCGAGCTGACCGTTGATGGCCGGCAGCGGCATCGTCGCGTCCGTCTGGCTGGCCGGGCTGGATCGCCGGCCGGCGTGGTGCCGAGCCACGTCGGCCGCGCGGCGCGGCCGGGCGGGCGCCGTCGGCCCCGAGGACGACCGGCCAGACGTCGACGGCCCGGCGGGCGACGGCATTGAGGGCGACTGCAGCGGTGCCCCGGGCGGGGTGGTGAGGTGGTGCCGCCCGGTCGGAAGCACGAGCACGGTCGCCGGCAGGGCGACGGTGGCGATGGTGCCGTAGTGACGGTGGGCCTGCAGGTGTACGTGAATGTGGTGCCGGGCGGCCAGCCGGGCGACGACCGCCACGCCCATCTTTCGTACGGTGGTCGCGTCAATCGGGCGCGGGTTGGCCAGCATGGCGTTGATCGCGTACGTCCCCTCCGGGGTCATGCCCACGCCGCGGTCTTCGATCTGGATGACGAGCTGATGGCCGAGGCGGCGGGCCTCGCAGAACACCACCGTGTCCGGCCCGGAGAATCGGGTGGCGTTGTCGAGCAGCTCGGCGAGGAGCCGGACGACGTCGTTGACCGCCGCCGCGGCGACGAGCACGTCGTCGTCGACCACGCCGAACTCGACACGGTGGAATTGCTCGATCTCTGACTGGGCGGCGCGGAGGACGTCGATGGCGAGCGCGTCGCGGGTGCGGGGCGGGCTGGAGTCGGCGCCGGCGAGCACGAGCAGGTTCTCGTCGTTGCGCCGCATCCGGGTCGCCAGGCTGTCGAGCGCCATCATCTGCTGCAGGCGGGCGGCGTCCGTCTCGTCGCGCTGCAGCTGGTCGAGCCGGCTGATCATGGTGTCGACGAGGGTCTGGCTGCGGCGGGCGAGGTTGACCATCATCGCGGAGAGGCTGGTGCGCAGCAGCGCCTGCTCGGCGGCGAGGTGCACGGCGGTGCGGTGCACCTCGTAGAGGGCCGACGCGACCTCGCCGATCTCGTCGCTGCTGTGCAGCCGGTCGGGCACGACGATCTGGGCGGCCAACTGCGCCGGGCTGGTGTCACCCAGTGCCTGCGGGTCGGCCAGCCGGGCGACGGCGGCGGGCAGCTCGGTGTGGGCCACGCCCACGGCGGCGGCGCGGAGCCGGTGCAGGGCGGAGGCGAGCGCCCGAGCGAGCAGCACCGCGATCACGACCGCCGCCGCGAGCACCACCGTGACGGCGACTGACTCGACGATGACGCGGCGGACCTGGGCGGCGTGGGTGGCGGCGAGCTCGTCGAGGAGGTTGTCGTAGAGCTGCCGGCCGACGTAGCGGGTCAGGTCGGCCATGCCGGACAGCCGGGCGGCGGTGGCGCGATCGGGGGCGACGGCGGTCTCGTCCAGCAGCGCGAGCACGGCCGCCTCGGCGGTGTCCACATTGGCGCCGGTGATGGCGTGCTCCACGATGGCCCGCTGGGCCGCACTGGCGGTCTGTCCGAACGCGACGAACGCCTCGCGCTGGCCCGTCTGGGTCGCCCGCAGCGCCTCTCGCTGCGCGGCGGTGAGCGCGCCGGTGGCGACGGCGGTCTGGGCGACCGCCTCGGCGTCGGCGGCGTGCCCGGCGGCGGAGGCAATCGCGGCCACGGCCCTGGTCCGCTCGGCCAGTTCGGCGTCGGTGACGACGGCCGGTAGCGTCGCCTGGTACGCGCCGACGTCGACCAGCATCGCCCGGTACCGCAGCAGCGCCGCCGAGACGGACATCGACGGATCGCTGAGTATCCGCTGCCGCAGCGCGACCAGGCCGGCCAGATGTGCGTCGATCGCAGCCAGACGCGGGCGGACGACATCGGGCACGGCGGGCAAGGCCGCGACGGCGGTCTGGTAGCCCGCGATGGCGGCGTCGGTCCGAACCGTCTGACGGGTGAACTCGGCCGCGTCGCCGCCGGCCAGCAACCGCACCGCGGCGATGCGTTCCTGGTGCAGCTCGTGACCAAGCTCGCTGGCCTGCACCGCGACCCCCGCCAACGCGCGAACCTGATCGGCCTCGACCGCGCGATCGACCGCCTCGACCAACCGGGCGGCGGCCAACACGCCGATGGCCAGCAGCGGGACCAGCAGGATCAGCGCGAGCTTCGTCCGGATCCGCGCGTTCCCCAGCCGCCACCGTCGCGACCGCCACCGCAGCGTCGTGGCCACGGGGGCGACCGATGCCGGGGTCGAGCCCGTTTCTGACACCGGTCACCCCTCCCCGGCGGCGACCGCCGTGAAGGGACGGCGCCCGACGGTGGACACCGCCAGATTCGAATGGATCAGCAACTGGGGGTCCTGCAGGAGCTGCCGGAACGCGGCGATCTCCTCGGCGGCCATGCCCGCCTCGATCAGTTTCGGCGCGAGCTGCGCCGCCGCCAGGTACGGCAGCTGGCAGCCGGCCTGCCCACCCGACCAGGACTTGGCCCACAGCTCGACGTCGATGTCGACCAGGCCGTGGTCGCGCATCGTCCGGTGGACGTTACGGCCGAACGTGGTGTCGTTGCCGGCCGCGGCCAGCACCGCCAGCAGGGCCTCGTGGTAGGCGGCGAACAGTTGCCGCGCCCGTACCCGGTCCGGCGCGTCCAGCACGCACCAGTCCCACGACGGCTGGAACTCGTCGATGACCAGCACCCCGCCGGGCGCCAGCGCGGCGGCGAGCTTGCCGACCAGCTCGTGGCGGTTGGGCAGGTGAGCCAGCAGCAGCCGGACGTGGATCACATCCCACCGGCTCTCCTCCAACGGGTCGGTGACCAGGTCGTGGCGGCGTACGGTCAGATTGGGGTGCTTGGCGGCGACGGCAGCGACGTGGGTGGGTTCTGTGTCCGTGGCGGTGACCTCCCCCGCGTGCTCGGCCAGCCACCCGGCGACGCTGCCGGCACCGGCAGCCACTTCCAGGCACCGCGACGTCGGCGTGACGTACCGGCGCAGCCGCCACGTGGTGAACGGGTCCAGCATCTGCGCCAACACCGCCAGCATGGCGGCGTGGTGCGTCGCCCCCCGCTCGACGTCGTCAGCGAACACATACGCGGGCGGGTTCCCAGTCTTCATCAATACCTCCAAAGACTCCTCTATAGACACCATCGGTGTGGGGGGGGCGACCTGGCCTACTGCCAGCGGTCACCAATGGCGGTCAGGATCACCAGCCCGCCGGCCAGACCGGAGTGCTGTTCAGCGGTGAACCGGATCGGTCCGGTGATTCCGTCGATGCGCGTGTATTCGAGGTGGTCCCGGATCTCGGCCCGGTCGGTGCTGCCGGCCCGGTCGATCGCATCGGCGAGCACGAGCAGGGCGTCGGCGGCCCAGGTCGAGTGCAGCTGGTACCCGCCGTACCGGGACACGTACGCGAGAACCCATTCCTGGCGGGCGGCCGCCGCCGGGGACGCGGCGATGCGCTCCGCGGCGACCGCCGTCGGGGTGGCCACCAGCCGCGTCCCGGCCAGCCATTCCGGCGTGGCGAGCTCGTCGGCGGCCACCATGTCCGCGTAGAACCGCCCGCGGTAACCGGCGGCCCGCAGCCCCTGGGCCACCGTCGCCGCCTGTGGCGCGGGCAGCCACAGCAGCACCGCGTCCGGCCCATCGGTGTCCCTTGTGGACGTTCGGCGCCGCCGGTCGAGAACCGACGCGGCCAGCTCGGTGACCGTCGCCTGGTCCGCCGTGGCCGGCACCTCGACCATGGCGGTCACCTCCAGGCCGTCGCGCGCCGCGGCCGCGGCGAACCAGCGCGCGCCGTCCTGACCGTAGGCGTCACCGGCTGCGATGACCGCCACAGTGGACACTCCGTCGCCGGCCATCGTGGCCGCCAGCGCGTCGGCGTCGTCGACCGCGTTCGGGCCCAGCCGGAACACCCACCGCCGCTGGACCGCCGGGGCGGCGACCGCCTCCTCGCCGGTCAGCGCGATCACCGGAAGCGCCAGCGAACCGGCCGCCTCGACCACGCACGCGCCGCAGCCGGCCGTCACCACCGCCACCACCTGCGGGTCGGCGGCCAGGCTGGCGAGGTTCTGCGCGGACAGCGCCCGGTCGCCGCGGTTGTCGAGCACCCGCAGCTCGACCCGCCGCCCGGCCCCGGCCAGCGCCCGCTCGTTGACCTGCTCGACGACCAGTCGCAGCGCGTTGTCGTAGGCCGCGCCCGGCCCTCGGTCGGTCAGGTTCACATCGACCCCGACCACCACCGGCTCCGGTGCGGTCGGCGTGGGCCACACCCCGCACCCGGCCGCCATGCTGACGGTGGCCGCGAGCACGGCCGCGGCGAGACGACCTGTACGCGGCCGGAACGACGAACGGTGGACGCTCATGCGGTCACCTGCCGCGCCCAGCCAGCCACGAGGCGCTCCGCCCCGACGACCACGGCGAACATCGACAAACTCATCGCCGCGAGTATGAGCAGGGCCGCGTACACCAGCGGCATGTCCGACCCGGCCGCCCGGATCGCGTAGCCCAGGCCGGCCGTGGCGCCGAAGAACTCCGACACCACCGCACCGATCACGCACAGCGGCGCGGCGATCCGCAGCCCCACGAAGATGCGCGGCACCGCCCACGGCAGCCGGAACTTCACCAGCCGCTGCCACCACGACGCCGACAGCGACCGGGCCAGCTCGACGTACTCGGCCGGCGTGGCGGCGATGCCGTGCATGGTGGCCAGCACGACCGACAGCAGGCAGGTCGCCACCACAATCACTACCTTCGGCGTCGGCCCGAAGCCCAGCCACACCACCAGGACCGGGGCCAGAGCCAGCTTGGGCACCGCGTCCAACCCGACCAGCGTCGGCAGCACCGCCCGGGCCAGCAGCGGCCAGCTGGCCAGCACGGTCCCCACGGCCACGCCCAGGCCGGCTGCGATGACGTACCCCAGCCCGGCCTCGCCCAGCGTGGTCAGGGTGCTGCGCCACAGGTAACCACCGCGCTCCAGGAACACCCAGGCCACCGCCAGCGGCGACGGCAGCACCAACGGATGCACCCGCAGCACCGCCGTCGCCGCCCACCACGCCGCCACCAGCAGCAGCCCGAAGACCACCGGCGGCAGCGCACCGGCCGACCGACCCAGCACCGGCCTCACCCGAACAGCCCGGGCGCGACCAGCTCCTCCGGCCGCACCGATGTCTCGATCAACCCGTACGACCGCAGGATGCCGGCCGACTGCGCCAGCCGGGTCAGGTCGAACTCGCCCAGCGCCAACCCTTCGTCGGCGCGCACGTACGGGGCGAGCAGCTCGTTCTCCTTGGCCGCAACCGGGGCCGGCTGCCCACCCTCGTGTCGCGGGTGCCGGGCGAAGATCTCCCCCGCCTCGGTCGGGTTGTTCACCGCGTACTGCAAACCGCGCAGCGCGGCCCGGTTGAACGCCCGCACCAGGTCGGGCTCCTCGGCCGCGAGCCGGCGGGAGCAGCCCAGCCCGGATCCGTACAGCTCGGGCAACGTGTCCGAGTAGGTGAATACCCGGACCGGCCGGCCCACCTCCCGTTCGATCGCCGCACGGGCCAGCACGAACTGCTGGATCGCATCCACCTCACCCGCGGCCAGCAGCGCCCCGAAGCTGGGTGGCGGCGGCGACACCAGCTCCACTGTGGTCGGATCGAACCCGTTGAGCTGGGCGAACGCCGGGAACAGGATCGTGTTCGTGCCGCCGGGGATCACCGCCAGCCGTTTGCCGGCCAGGTCCCGCGGCCGGGTGATTCCCGAGTCCTCCCGGACGATCACGCACCCGAGCAGCTGGGCGTGCAGCACCGCCGTGAGCACGAAATCGGTGAAGGCGCCTTTCGCGAACTCCACCAGACCCGCGTTGATGTCGATGGTCGCGACGTCGACCTGGCCCGTGGCCAACTGGGTCAGGTTCGTCACCGTCCCCTCCCCCGGGATCACCTCGATGCGGATCCCCTCCTCGGCGAAGAACCCCTTCTCCTCCGCCACCGTCAGGTACGCCTCGCGGCCCGTGGCCAGGCCGAGCCCGGTGTTCACCCGCACCAGCCGCAGCTCACCCTCGGGGTCAGTGACCGGGTCCGGCGCCGACCGCCGGGTACACCCCACCGCCAACGCGACCCCGGTCGCCAACACCCCCGCGCCGAAGGTCCGCCGCGTCATCGGCCTCGTCAGTATCACTGTTTATCGGTTCCTCTCGCTGGATTCGAGTCTTCTCACGAACGATGGGCCCCGGTCCGGCCCGCGGGATATCGACGCTCACCGACACTCGGCCCGGTCGCGGCCCTGTCCAACCGGCCCGTCGAACGGCCCTGCCCACCGACGCTGTTTCATCGGCGCTGTTCACCCGACGTAGACCGCCGTCCATTCTGGACGGCGCCTGACCGCCACGGGACACGTCGCTACCGAAGCAATGCCGCCTCTAGCGACTCGAGGCGATCGCCCTCGCCGGGCGCCCGCCGAAGCCCCGAATGAGGCCACCGGCGTCTCGCCGCTGAAATTGGTCCGCCAGAGGACTCGATGCCGATCGGTACGTCAGATCGCGAGCAACGCAAGCATCTCCTCCACCGACACGACGCAGCGAAAGGTGGGTGACCCCTGGGTGTTCGACCCCGACGGTGACTCGTGCCGACGGGCGCCCCGGGGGGTGGCGCACCACTCGGGCAGGTGTCCGGGCACCATCCCCTCGTCGCCGTCGGCGGCCCGATCCCACTGCACCGCGGTGGGCAGGTGCTTGCTGGCCCAGGTCACGTACGCCTGCGCATCGGTCCACGCCACCTGGACCGGCGTGTCGGCCATGCTCGGTGGGTACGTCCCGTCCGGCCACTGTGAGGGCGGCCGGTGGCCCGTGGCGGCGACGAACTGACTGTAGTCGCCGCAGGTCGTCGGCAGGACGTCGATGTAGTAGCCGGCCAGCCAGAGCGTCTCACCGGTCGACGTCTTCCATGGTCCTGGCTCGATGAGCGTCATGAGCTTGCCGTCGATCGGATGGCGCACCAGGTGTCGCGCGGCGCTGCTTGGCAGGGCACCGTCGACGTGGGTCGCCCGGCCGCCGGCCAGCCGCTCGAAGCGGGTGCGAGTCTCTGCGTTACAGGTCGCGAGTGAGGTGTCCAGCGCCGCCTGGTTGACCGTCCGGGGCCGGATCGTCTCGCCGCCCGACTCCCATTTGGACACCATCCGCTCGCTGACTCCGAGGTGGGCCGCGAAGGCCCGGATGCTCATGCGGCGCGCTTCCCGCAACGCTCGTATTTCCCTACCCGTCCACTGTGGAACGGTGGTGGTCATGCACGTCTCCTTCGATCGCATGTCGAAAGACGCATCCAGCCTAGACACGATCACCGGGAGGTTCGCAAGAACCCAGATGCGTCGATCGGTCGCGCCAGTCGCAGTCCGCCCGCCGTCCGGGCTCAACAGACACCGCTCTACGCGTCAGCGACGTCAACCGACCGGCTCAAGTGATCAAGCTCATCCCCGCAGGCCACACCGTCAATCCGACCCAAGTCATCGTCGGCGAGGGCCATGATGTGCCCGCCAAGTTCTGACGGGAAGGATGGGCCCAGCCGAACGATATCCGTCAGTCCTCACCGAACTTCCACACAACCCCGACGCGCTCAGCATCGATCGCGGCCACTCCGGTGTCGAAGGTGTGGACGGTGACCGGAGTCCAGGCCTCCAGGCGGCCGATCTCGGAATGGTGGCCGACCGTGAGAAACCGCGCGTCCGGAGCGAAGCAGTCCAGGAACTCGACGGCCAGAGCGACGGCGCCGGCCTCGTCGCCGACCGGTACGACATAGGCGAGGTCGTACGTGAGCGTATAGGTGAGCACGACCCGCGCCCGCTCACGCGTCAGGGGCGTCCAGATTGGCCGGATCACGGTGGGATCGTGCTGGCGCTCCTCGGCCGGGAGCACCTCGGTCAGCAGAGCGCGCACCTCGGCGATGGCCGTGGCCTCGTCGGGCACACCCGCCGCGCCGCGCGGGGCGTTGCGGTCGCGAATGCCCGCCCACACGCCAAAGCAGTACGGTTCGACGCGCGTAAGGCGGTGGACCAGGTCGGCCGGGCCGGAGCTCCCATCCTGTCAGGCTAGCGGGAGAACGTCGGCCGCACCGGAGGTACCACCGACCCTGGCTGGCCGAGCATTCAGCAGCTGCGGGCCGGGACTGACTGGATGTCGCTCGGAGCGACCCGTCCGGCCCGCACAAGCGGGAGTCAGTGGCGGAGAATTTCCTTCTCCAGCTCCGTGACATGCTTTCGAAGCCGTTTGTTCTCCTTCGACAACACCTACATCGACTCGGCGGGGCGGGTTTACAACTTCACGCGCGAGAACCCGGCCAAGGTCCTCCTGCGCTGGGACGGCGCACGGTGGACGGGCGTCTCCCTCGTCCTGATTCCCCTGGACTGCTGCGAGACTGCCGGCACCAACCAGGCCGAGTGCGCGAAAGCGCCGGCGGAGTTCCGGTCAACGATGCACTGCTGAGGCGAGCCACTCGCGGCCACCCCACGCCCGCACGCCGCGGCCCGCGTGAGCGTCGACGACGTGCCCGACTACGCCCGCCTCGAGGAGCGGGTGGCCGGCGTGCTGGCCGCAATCGCCGACTGGCCGGACGACATCAAGGCGAGAGTGCGGCAGTCCGTGACGTTCGACGTTGAGCAGCTCGGCGTACGCCTCGCCCGCCGCCCGGCCAGCGCATTCGTCGTCGTCAACCCAGTCGCGGAAGAGGTTGTCGAGGTTGGCGGCAAGCCAGGTGTCCGACTTGTCGCCACCGATCACCAGATGGATTTCCCGCGGCGGGAACGACCAGCACGGGCCGGGGTCGTGTCAGCAGCGCCTGCTCGGCGTCGAGACGGTCGGGGTTGACCGTCTGCTCCCCGATGCGGGGTCAGAGCCGCGACGTCAGTATCTTTCCGAGCTCCAAAAGCTCGTCGTAGCTGAGCCTTTCTTTGAGGTCCATGTGGGGGTGGACGCCCACACTGGTCTCGCCACGCTTCGCCACAAACACTCCATACGGGTTGATGTACGCTTCCCAGCCGCCGCCGACGTCGACCCGGGAGCCGTAGATCCGGTAGGGGTTGTACCAGGAATCCTTGGTCGGCCGGACCACCGAGACGGAGTATCCAATGGCGCCGTACGTGCACTCGGCGAGCGGACCGTCCGTGCTGTCGGCGACCGTGACTTCGCCCGCACCCCCGAATCGGTCGAAGAACCGATCGCGCTCCTCTTCGGTGAGCAGGCTGCAGGGGTCAACGCCAACCATCTCGATCGCCCGCCGCGCTGCGTCCGACTCTCCCGACTCTCCCGGCTCGGCCGAGGTCGTTCGGGTCGGCTGGGCGGTACTGGTTGACGTGATCGCGGGTGTGTCCCCCGGCCCTGCTGCTTCCTCGGCCGGAGCACTGCACGCCACCGCGGAGCCGAGTGCGAACAGCAGGGAGCAACCGGCTAGCAACCGATCGACGTTCATAACCATGCGTCCAGAGCCACAACGGGGGCAGTTCGGGAAACCGCGAATACGCAAGTTCGCTGCCCAATTATTCGCCGCCGACTGGACCTTGAGCAAGACGTGGTTTCCGCTGGGCATCTGATCAATGCATCGCGCGCGCTCCTTGATACTGGGGCGGTCGATATAGTCGGCGCCGCGACCACAGAGCGACGGGTGCCGTCACGGCCATCGGGCAGGGTTGTAGCGCTGGTCGTCCGCATCCTCGGACGTGGCAGTGCTCCGGGCTGGACCGTCATCGCTGGCCTCATGGCCGTCGTCGTCCCGCTCACCAGCGGCGTCATCTGGCTCGTTGGGCCAGAGGGCGAGCCGGATCCTTACGAGCGAGTGGCCAACTGTCGCGCGGCTCATGGTGCCCCAGTCGCTCCGCCCGTCGCCCGGCCGGAGCCGGAACCGGCGGTCTTCGGAGACTGCACCTGGCCGCCGCTTCCGGGCGCGGCCGCCGAAGGCTACTACGAAATCAGAGTCAGCGTCCGCCCGATTCCGGATTCAGAGACGGTTATGGAAGCCACCCATGTCGAGGTCATTGATGCCGATTGCCTCGCCGTCAAGGTTTAGTACCAGTACCGCAGCCAAGGCACGGTCTTTCAGGAGCAGCCCTTCACCGCAATGAATAATCAGATCATCTCCATATCCGGACGCCCAGCGCAGATACCAGCCGGAGTGCTGACGGCAACTGACGGCAAGTTTGTCGTCGTCGGCCACGGTCGGTACACGATCAACCGGGCAGAGTGCGTGCCACCTCCGTGACTCGCATGCTCGACGTCTCGCGCGCCCCGGCCAGCGTCGGCCGACCGGTCGCGGAGCGCACCCGACGAGTAGGCGTACGGTCTGTTGGACTTGCGGCGAAGGTCCAACAGACGTTGACAAACAGAACTCCGAATGCGGTACCAGCGGCAGATGGCGGCTTCCGGCCACAACGGGTGGGATAGGTGCCGCTATCGCCGCACTAAGTCCACCCATTGTTGGCCCGTCTCCCCGTGCGCGACGCGCTGACCGAGTGAACCGCCCCGCCGCGCTAGCCGCGCTCAGCCGTGCACCGAGAGCACCAGTGCCACGCCCATCTCGTGATGACTGTGCGTAGCGAGACCCAAGTAGTCTAGGATCTTCCGTTCACGAATACTTCCTGGTGGTGGCCTGTTGCGTATGAGTGCGCAGAGCAAAGGAAGAGCACCCTGTCGAGTGGCTCGGGCGAGACTCAGTCACTGTCCGTATCGAAGCGAAAGAGTCGGCGCCGCGCAGACAGATGGCCAGGATGGGGGCCGGCGGCCGGATGACGCCGAGGGCGGCCACGCCGCGGTGGACGTGGCCGCCCCAAGGACGGTGGCGAGTCGCCAGCGCCGCCCGGGGGGACCTACCGTCTCCGGCGGCCCCAGGCCGGCGGCGGGGGTGCGCCTAGAGGTTGCCGCGCTTGGCCTGCTCGCGTTCGATCGCCTCGAACAGGGCCTTGAAGTTGCCCTTGCCGAAGCCGAGCGAGCCGTGGCGCTCGATGAACTCGAAGAACACCGTGGGTCGATCGCCGAGCGGCTTGGTGAAGATCTGCAACAGGTAGCCGTCCTCGTCGCGGTCGACGAGGATGCCCCGGCTGGCCAGCTCCTCGATGGGCGCTCGGACCTGACCGATGCGGGCCCGCAGCTGCGGGTCGGTGTAGTAGCTCATCGGCGTCTCGAGAAACTCGATGCCCCGCTCGCGCAGCACATCCACCGTCCGCAGGATGTCGTTGGTGGCCAGCGCCAGGTGCTGCACGCCCGGGCCGCAGTAGAACTCCAGGTACTCGTCGATCTGCGACTTCCGGCGGCTGACCGCCGGCTCGTTCAGCGGGAACTTCACCCGGTGGTTGCCGTTGGCGACCACCTTGCTCATCAGCGCCGAGTACTCGGTGGCGATGTCGTCCCCGATGAACTCGGCCATGTTGGTGAAGCCCATGACCCGGTGATAGAAGTCG
>JADGGF010000757.1 GCA_019690055.1 Micromonosporaceae bacterium | reverse complement strand
ATCGACAGCGTCGTGGCGGTGCAGGTCGCTGGCGGATTGGCCACCGGGATCTACACCGTGCGCAACCCCGTCAAGCTGTCGCGCATCGAGCGCGAGACCACCTTGCGCCGGTGAGCCCGACCGCGGGCCACCGTGCGTACGGCTCGGGTAACCGGAAGATCGAAACAGCGACCGGGAGCGGAAAGACAGACCAGCCGTCCCCGTCCGCTCCCAGGTATCTCCACGATCTACGACTTCGGTTGGGCCAGGCGCACCGCCCGGACGTCGACGGTCACGGGCGCGATCTCCAGAACAGGACCGGGGTCGCCCTGGACCTGCAGACCGTCGCTGTTCGGCGGGGTCCAGTAGATGTCGGGCTTAGGGGCGGTCCTCTCGAGAACGACGCACGTCCGCAGCTTGGTATCGCAGAGGATGACCTGCCCGTCCGGCAGGACGCAGAAGTGGCTGCCACCGTTGGCGTCCGCGTCGAAGTAGCCACCGGCATACGTGCAGAGGGCGCGAAGGGTGGTGGCGTCCATGTAGCTGGTTTGTCTCGGCGGGCTGGCGCTGGCCGGGCTGGCGAGGACGAGAGCGGCGCCGGCCGCGAGGGCCAGCGGGACAACTACCTTAATCATGAGCTTCTTCATCGTGACTCCTCGGGTTGTGGTTGACTACGTGCCCTTACAGAGTCGGCGAGAGGTAGCCCTCGGCGAATCGGGGTGACTCCCCTATCCGGATGAGCCGGATAGGGGTTGGATCTTGTAGGGTTCTGGCGCCATATCGACGGAGAGGGCCGGTCAGTACGTCGGATTCGCTGGCCGGTCCACCAATGACGTCAAGTCCAGCGGCTCGCGTAAGAGAGAGGGCAGCCGGAGTTCCCAGGTCGTACTCCTCGATTCCGCAACCATCCGGCGAGCGCTAGCGGCGGGGCATCGGCGATGCTGTGGCCGTGGAGTACGTGTCCAGAGTGCCGCGGCCGCCGCTGGACGGATTGATCGACGACCTCTACTACCTGGAGGGAACGCCGCCGTACGCCCGGCTGATGCTGCCGCCGGCGCCGGCGGCGCTGCTCATCGTCAACCTCGGGGCACCGTTCCGCATCCGCGCCGGCACCGACCTCGCGCCGGCCGAGTACGCCGACGGCTGCGTGGTCACCCTGCCCACCCGGGCGTGGGACTTCGGCTACCCATCCCGGACCCGGTCCGTCGGCGTGCACTTCAAGCCGTGGGGGCTGGCGCCGTTCCTGCCGATGCCCGCGGCCGAGCTGTGCGACCGTCCGGTGACGCTGGAGCAGGTGTGGGGCCGGTGCGCCGTGGCCGAGCTGCGGGACCGGCTGGCCACGGCGGACGGACCGGGCGAGATGCTGACGCTGCTCGAGGAGGAGCTCCGGCGACGGCTGCGCGAGACCGTCGGCCTGCGGCTGGTTCGCCATCTGAGCAGCGTCATCGCGGCGACCAGCGGGGCCGTGGCGATCGGCGACCTGAGCGCCGCCGCCGGCATCAGCAGCACTCACCTGGCGCAT
>JADGGF010000087.1 GCA_019690055.1 Micromonosporaceae bacterium | reverse complement strand
CAGGCCTGGGTGGCCCACCGTCCAGAGTGGACGGCCTACACGGACGCGTTCATCACCAAGGTCGAGGCGGCCATGCGCGCCGCGAAGATCAAGGCGCGCGTCGTGGCCCGGCCACACCACCTGCACACGATCTGGGCCGAGACGATCGCCAAGGGTGCCCCCGAGCCGTACGAACTGCCCCGGGTCGCCATCCTCATCGACGGCCCGGACAACGACTGCTACGCCGCGCTCGGCGTGATGCACGCTCAGTGGCGCCCGGTGGCCGCCCGGTTCAAGGACTTCATCGCCTCGCCGAAGAACAACCTCTACCGGTCGCTGCACACGACCGTGATCGGGCCGGAGGCGCGGGCCATCGAGGTGCAGATCCGCACGGAGGAGATGGACCGCGACGCGGTGTACGGCATCGTCGCCCGCTTCCGGTTCGCCGGGCGGCGCGGTAGCCACCGCGCCCAGCGCGGCCGGGCGGCGGCCGGACGGACCGTGACCAGCCGCAGCGCCCCGGACCAGCTCGCCTGGCTGCGCAACCTGGTCCAGTGGCAGGAGGAGGCGGTCGACCCCCGCCGGTTCATCGAGTCGCTGCGCTGTGACCTGACCGAGGACCAGGTGCACGTGTTCATCGCCGGCGTCAGCGAGGGTGCCTCGCCGCGCGACGAGGCGCCGCGCGACGCGTCCGAGGCCGCCGAGGAACACACTGGAGCGCAGCCGTGGGTGGGCCGGCGCCTCGTGCTGCCGGCCGGGGCGACGCCGGTCGATGTCGCGTACGCGCTCGGGCCCGACGTCGGCAATCGCTGCGTCGCCGCGGCGGTGAACGGGCAGCTGGTCATCCTCTCCCTGCCGCTCTCCGACGGGGACGTCGTGGAGATCCACACCCAGGACCCCGAGCACGGCGATGGGCCCTCGCCCGAGTGGCTCAGCTTCGTCCGCACCCCGCAGGCTCAGCTCCACATCGAGAAGGCACTCGGCCTGCGCGACGAGCCGGAGACCGCGCCGCCCATCCCGTTGCGCAACCGGGCCATGATCGGGTTCAACGCCATTCGGATGGAACTGCACTGGCGGGAACGGCGGCTGGCCAACGAGCGGCTGCTGTACGCGGTCACCGCTGCCCTGGGCTTCCCCGACCCGCAGACCCTCTGCGTGGCCGTGGCCGACCGGGTCGTGTCGGCCGCGCAGGTCGCCGACCTGCTCATCGAAGAGGCGGAGGGCGACGCCGTCCTCGCCGCCACCGTGACCGGCGCCCCGTTGGCTGGCGCCCCGTCGGCCGGTGCCCCGCACCTGGCCGACTCCCGCCCGGTGGCGGCGCCCGCGCTCGGGCCGGGCCAACCCGCCGGTGTGGCCGCCCTCAGTGCGGGTGCCACCCGAGCCTCGCTCGCCCCGTAGCCTGTCTGCCATGGCTTCCAGCGGCGAGCGGGCCGAGCGAGCGCCCGCGAGCACCGCATCCTCGCCCGACCATCCCCCGACGGCCGCGCCGCCCGCCGCCGGGGGCCGTCCGGATGCGACGAGCGCCCCGACCGCCAGCACGCCGATGGCCAGCGCCGTCACCGACGACGCGGAGGCAGAGCGTACGGCCACGCGCGGCGCCGGTGGCCGGCGGCGCCTGCGCACCCGCCTGCGCCGCGCCGCGTACGGGCTGTACTTCTTCCTGCCGCCCAAGCTGCGGCGACGGCTCGTCCGGCTGGTGATGGCCCGGTACACCGTTGGCGCGGTGGCCCTGGTCTACGACTCCGAGCGCCCCGGCCGGATGCTGCTGCTGCGGCAGCCCCGGTCGGTCGGATGGTCGTTGCCGGCCGGCCTGCTCCAACGGGGTGAGCGGCCCGTGGATGGCTGCGTACGGGAACTCGCCGAGGAGACCGGGCTGCGGCTGTCCGCCGAGGAGCTGACGCCGGCGGTGCCCAACGCCGTGGTGCACACCCGGGGCATGTGGGTCGACGTGGTCTTCGAGGCCCGGGTGCCGGCCTCGGCCGTGACGTTCACCGTGGACGACGCCGAGGTGACCGAGGCGGCGTGGCACCGGCTGGACAACCTGCCGCCGCTGACGGTCGCGACCGCACGCCTGCTGTCCTACTACGGCATCGGACCGTACGTGGACTACCCGGAGATCCGGGCGTGACGTCCGGATTCGTGACGCCCGACATCGTGGTGCCAGCGGACGTCTGCGCGGTCGTGCTCTCCGCCGGCGAGGGCACACGCCTGCGACCGCTCACCGCCACGCTGCCGAAGGCCCTCTGCCCGGTGGGCAACGTGCCGCTGCTCGATCATGCCCTGACGCGGCTGGCCCGGCACGGCCTGACCGGCCCGGACGTGGTCGCGGTCAACGCGTGCTACCTGGCCGATCGGGTCGTCGGTCATGTGGGCGACCGGGCGTTCGTGTCCTGCGAGCCCGGACCACCGGCGCTGGGCACCTCGGGGGCGCTGTACCACCTGCGGGACTGGATCGCGGGCCGTGGCGTGCTCGCGGTCAACGCCGACGCCTACCTCGCCCCGGCTGACCCGCGGAGCCTCGACCTGGCGCCGCTGCTCGACGGCTGGGACGGGCGGACCGTGCGGGTGCTAGCGGTGGCCGCCGGGGATCGCCCGGCCGAATTCATCGGACCGGACGGCGCGGGCTACCGCTTCGCCGGCGCGTCCCTACTGCCGGCCGACCTGGTGGCGGTGCTGCCGCCCGGCCGCAGCGACCTGGTGCTCACGGTGTGGCGGCCGGCCGAGCGGGCGGGCCGGCTGGAGATCACGCCGTACGGCGGGAGGTACACCGACTGCGGCACCCCGACCGACTACCTGACGGCGAACCTGCACGCGGCCGCGCTCGCCGGCGGATCGCTGATCGCCCCGGACGCGACCGTGACCGGGACCGTGGTCTCCTCCGTCGTCGGGTCGGGGGCCGTGGTGGCCGGATCGATCACCCGCTGCGTCGTGCTGCCCGGCGCCCGCGTCGCCCCCGACGAGACCCTGGTGGACGCGGTCCGCCTGGGTAACGGGATGACGTGCGCGTGCTGAATGTCAGGGGTACCGGGTGTCAGGAAGGACGCCTTGTTGACGGTTTTTGCCTAGGAGGGAGTCCTTCCTGACGGTAGGCAGGCCGACCGGGGCGCCTCCTGACATTCGCGCATTGACTTAGAGCGCGCTCTAATTCTTAGCGTGAGCGACGTGGAGCCGCAGTACACGATCGAAGAGGCGGCACAGCGGACCGGGGTCAGCGCCCACACGCTGCGCTACTACGAGCGGATCGGCCTGCTGGATCCGGTGGGTAGGGCGCCGAGCGGCCACCGCCGGTACACCGAGGGGGACATCGGCCTGATCGAGTTCCTCACCTGCCTGCGCCAGACCGGCATGCCGATCCGGGCGATGCAGCACTTCATGGCGCTGATGCGGGCCGGCGACCACACGATCCCGGACCGGATCGAGGCTCTCGCCGCTCACCGGGAGGCCCTGACCGAGCAGCTCGCGCTGCTGCGCCGGCACTTCGAAGCCATCACCAACAAGATCGAGTACTACCGCGCGCTCCTCGGCGAACACCCCGACGAGCTCATCAGGAGCGGACATTGAAAACCATCCAACTAGGGACCACCGGCGTGCAGGTCAGCCAGATCGGCCTGGGCTGCATGATCATGGGCACGACCACGCCCGAGGATGAGGCGGTCCAGATGCTCGACCGCTACGTGGAGGCGGGCGGCAACTTCCTCGACACCGCCGACTGCTACTGCTGGTGGAACGAGCAGGGCACGCTCGGCGGGCACAGCGAGGCGCTCCTGGGACGGTGGTTGCGGAGCCGGGGCCGGCGGGACGACATCATCCTCGCGACCAAGGGCAGCGCAACCGTGCCCAACCAGGAGGGCGTGTGGGTCGACGGTGTGCCGAACTGGGACATCGCCCGGACCCGGTTCGCCGGCGCCGGGGCCAAGACCCTGCACGAGGCCATCGACGGCAGCCTCAAGCGGCTCGGCGTCGACTACGTGGACCTGTACTACGTGCACGTCGACGACCTGAACACGCCGCTGGAGGAGACGCTGCAGGCGCTGGCCGACATCGTCGCGGCCGGCAAGGCCCGGTACATCGGGTGGTCCAACGTCACCACGGACCGGCTGCTGCGCATCCGCGAGCTGTGCGCCGAGAACGGCTGGCCGCTGCCGGTGGCGATCCAGCAGCAGCACTCGTACCTGCGGCCGCGGCCCGACTCGACCAACCGGTCCATCGTCACCGACGGGCAGTTGGCCTACCTGCGGGCCAACCGGGACCAGACGCTGGTCGCGTACTCGCCGATCCTCAAGGGGATCTACGACTTGGCGGAGAAGCGGGCCGAGCACTGGATGATGTCGGAGTACGACAGCCCGGCGGCACAGGCCCGGCTGGCGGTGCTCGACGCCGTCGCGGCCGAGGTCGGGGCCACGCCCAACCAGGTCGTGCTGGCCTGGCTGCTGCGCTCGTCCTCGCCGCCGGTCGTGCCGCTGATCGGCCCGCGTACGCTCGACCAGTTCGACAACTCGATGGCCGCGCTGGACGTGACCCTCACCGATGAGCAGGTCGCCCGCCTCGACGCTGCCTGATCCGCGTTGAGCGCAGGAAGGACGCCTTCCTAGGCATCTGGGCGCAGGAAGGCGTCCTTCCTGACACAAAGCAGGGGGCCCTGACCCCACGCAGCGGCCTGACCCGAACCGAGAGGGAGGAGCGCATGATCACCGCGATCGTGCACATCGACTGCGCCACCGACTCGATTCCCGAGGTGGCCGAGCGGCTGGCCAACCTGGACGGGGTGAGCGAGGTCTACTCGGTCGCCGGCCACGTCGACCTCATCGCGATCGTGCGGGTCCGCGAGTTCGACGACATCGCCCGGGTGATCGCGGGCGGGATCTCGAAGACCGAGGGTGTGGTCAACACGGAGACTTTCATCGCGTTCCGCGCCTACTCCCGGCACGACCTCGACGCCGCCTTCGCGATCGGGTTCCCGGCCGCCGACTGAGCCTACTCGGGAGTATCTTACTGGCGAGTAGATAGACTGCTGTGCGTGACAGAACCGCCCAGTCCCGTACCGTCGGACTCTGTACCGCGCAGCGGTCTACGGCCCGACTCCGTGCCCTACACCCGCGAGTACGTCGAGCTGCCGGTCCCGCCCAACGCCCGCGGTGAGGCCTACCGCCTGGCGCTGCATATCTACCCCGATCCGAGCGGGGACGCTCCCGTCGTGATCATCTTCCCGGCGATGGGCACACCAGCCCGGTTCTATCGGCCATTCGCGCAGCGGCTCGGCGCCGACGGCATCGCCGTGGTCGTCGCGGACCTGCGCGGCACCGGCGAGAGCACGCCGACGGCGTCCCGGGCAGACCGGTACGGCTACGCGGACCTGGCGGGCGACGTCGGCACGGTGATCGAGGCGCTCAAGCCGCGTTTAGACGGCCGTCGATACTACCTGCTCGGACACTCGCTCGGCGGCCAGGTCAGCACGCTGCACCTTGCCCGACTCGCGGCCAGCGGCGGCAGCGCCCCAACCGCCAGCGGCGGCGGCGCCCCAACCGCCGCGAGCGGTGGGGTCGGCGGGCCGGCCGGGCTCATCCTCGTCGCCGTCGGGCTGCCCTACTACCGCACCTACCCCCGGGGCCGCCGCCTGGGCGTGCTGGCGTTCTCGCAGTCCATCGTGGCGGTCACCGCGCTGTGCGGGGTGTGGCCCGGCTGGGCGTTCGGGGGCAAGCAGTCGCGCCGGGTGATGCTCGACTGGGGCTATACGGCCCGCCGTGGCCGCTTCCCCGACCACGTGGTCTCCCGGGCCGACCTGGCGTTGCTCCGCACCCCGGTGCTCGCGATCAGCGTGGCCCGCGACCAGTACACGCCACACGCGACCCTGGACTTCCTCTGCGCGCAACTCTCGGCGGCCCCCGTCGCCCGGGTGCGGCTGGACGACCCGCTGGACCACTTCTCGTGGGCCCGCCAGCCCGACGCCGTCGCCGTGCACGTGGCGGCGTTCGTCCGCGGCCCAACGCCCTGAGTCGCCCGTGCACGTGCGGTTGGGCATTCCGCGGCAGCGGTGCTCGCGCCGCGGCGGCCGATCATCGTGTCCGGACTGTCATCGCGTCGCAACCTGACCGCGCCACCCGGACCTGGCACACTGCATGACCATGACCGTGTGGCCGTCGCCGCCCGACCAGCCGGACACGTCGCTCACCGCGCAGGACATCAGCGACCTGCGCGACTTCATCCGGGTCCAGGTGGCCGCCGGGTACGCCCCGCTCGCCGTCATCGTCGACGAGGCGGTGGACGCGTTCAGCGATTCCCTGCCGGCCGCCGCCGTTCGCGAGGCGGCGACGTCGCTCGCGGACGCGGCCCTGGCCGAGCACCTCGCCGAGCAGGCGACTTGGCCGGAAGCGACCGACTGCGACCGGCTCGACGCGGCCTTCGCCGCGCTGGAGGCCGCCGGCATCGTGGCCCGCCAGCACTTCACGTGCTGCGGGGCCTGCGGCGCCACGCAGATCCTCGACGAGATGGACCGGGTCGCCAAGGACGGGCGCCCCGTGCGGGGATATACGTTCTTCCATATCCAGGACACGGAGCACGCGGTCGACGGGGACGGGCTCTTCCTGAGCTACGGCGCCCCGGACGGCAACAGGGAGGCCGCGGTCGCGATCGGGCACGAGGTGGTCGCGGCCCTGCGCGAGCAGGGCCTGGAGCCCGAATGGAACGGCCGCCACAGCCACCGCATCGGCCTGCCCATCGTCTGGCGACGGCGCCGCTGAGGCAGCTACGGCGTGGCCTAGCCGTTGATGAACTTCAACAGGTCGTAGACGACGAAGGCGGGCCAGACGATCGCCTTCAGCACGCCCACCACGCCGGACCAGAAGCCGGTCGACGCCTGGATGTAGTAGATCATCGCGCCGATCAGCCCGAGGAGGTACAGCCCTCCGCTGCCACCCCCGCGGTAAATGACCTTCCGACCGTTCATCGGTCCTCCCCGACAATCGTGCCCCGGCCGTCATGCCCGCTGCCGCGAGCGTACGCCCCCCGCGCTCGTCCGAGGTCCGGGGCGAGGCAACCGAGGCAACGCGCCGGAAGGCGGGATTTGCAGAACGACGCCCCGGTGTGGAGCCCGGGACACATGACGCCCCGGAACAGGGCCCCGGAACGACAACGCGGGTCGCCACCCGAGGTGGCGACCCCCTTCGTCGAGGGCCGAGCGCCGCGGTCAATACTTCGGCGGTGCTTCCTCCAGCTCCCGCGGCGCGTCAGCTGGCGACACCGGGGTGACGGCCGGCGGTGGCGGCGCGGGCTTCTCGATCGGGAAGAAGAAGCCCCGGATGGCGGGACCGAGGGCCCCGAGCTTGTTCATCTTCTTGGGCACCGGCGTGCCGGCGTACTCCAGGTGGCCATCCGCCAGCGGCTGGTGCACCTCGATGAACCGCCCGTCGGGCAGGCGCTTGATGATGCCGGTCTCCACGCCGTGGGCCAGCACCTCGCGGTCGTGCTGCTGCAGGCCGAGGCAGATCCGGTACGTCACCCAGTACGCGATCGGCGGCACGATCAGCAGACCGACCCGCCCGGCCCACGTCATCGCGTTGAGGCTGATGTCGAACTTCTCCGCCACGATGTCGTTGCCGCCGGAGATGGTCAGCACCAGCCAGAACGAGATGGCCATCATGCCCAGGGCGGTCCGCACGGGAACGTCGCGCGGCCGCTGCAGCAGGTGGTGCGCCTCGTAGTCCTTGTAGATACGCCGATCGATGGCGGGGTAGAAGACCGCGAGCATCGTCAGCACGCCGGGCAGCACCACGGTCGGCCAGAAGATCGCCGGGATGGTGTACGGCCCGATGGTCAGGTCCCAGTCGGGCATGAGCCGGGTCGATCCGTCGAGGAACATGACGTACCAGTCGGGCTGGCTGGCCGCCGAGACCACCTCGCCCTTGTACGGCCCGAACAGCCACAGCGGGTTGATCTGAACCAGACCGCCCATCAGCGCGATCAGGCCGAAGATCAGCAGGAAGAAGCCCGTCGTCTTGAGCGCGAACCCGGGCACCATGCGCACGCCCACCACGTTGTGCTCGGTCGCCTTCGGACCGGGCCACTGGGTGTGCTTCTGCTTGACCATGAGGGCCAAGTGCACGGTGATCAGGCCGAGCAGCAGGAGCGGAATCAGGAAGACGTGCACGATGTACAGCCGCGGCAGGATCTCCGTACCCGGGAACTCGCCGCCGAACAGCGACGTGTACGTCCACGTGCCGATCACCGGGATCGACAGGATGATCGCGGTGGCGATGCGCAGGCCGGTGCCGGAGAGCGCGTCGTCGGGCAGCGAGTACCCGGCGAAGCCCTCAAAGAAGCCCAGCCAGAACAGCAGCACGCCGACGACCCAGTTCATCTCCCGCGGCTTGCGGAACGCGCCGGTGAAGAAGACCCGGAACATGTGCACGAGGATCGACGCCATGAACAGCAGCGCTGCCCAGTGGTGCATCTGCCGCATGATCAGACCGCCGCGCACGTCGAACGAGAGGTGCAGCGACGTGGCGTAGGCCTGGCTCATCATCTCGCCGCGCAGCGGCGTGTACGACCCGTCGTAAGCCACCTCGGTCATCGACGGATCGAAGAACAGCGCCAGGAACGTACCGGTCAGCAGCAGGACGATGAACGAGTAGAGCGCGATCTCGCCGAGCAGGAAGGACCAGTGGTTCGGGAAGACCTTGTTGAGCGCCCGCCGCAGCAGGGTGGCGGCGCCCAGCCGCTCATCGAGGTCCTGCCCGATCTGAGCCGGCACCCGGGCGAACTCGAACCGCCTCTTCCGCGGGCTCATGACGTCGCCTCCTGCTCATTGATCTCCACCGGACGCTCCCAGTACGTGGGGCCGATCGGCTCCAGGAAGTCGGACCGGGCCACCAGGAAGCCATCCTCCACGTCAAGCGGCAACATCGGTAGCTTGCGGTGGGCCGGTCCGAACACCGGCTTGGCCTGCTCGGTGATGAGGAATTGCGACTGGTGGCACGGGCAGAGCAGCCGGTTGGTCTGCTGCTCGTACAGGCTGGCCGGGCAGCCCGCGTGCGTGCAGATCTTCGAGTAGGCCACGAAGTTCTGCCACATGCCGTCCACCACGGGGCGGGTCACGTCGCGGCCCTCGGCCAGCGCCGCCTGGGAGGCCGCGATGCTGGCCCGCAGCCGGTCGGCGTCGGCCTGACGCAGGTGGATGAGCAGCACCGGCGAGTCGGCCCACTTGTTGGTGGCCCCGCCGGGGATGCCCGGGAAGACGGTCATCTGGCCGCCGGGGCTGACCTCCTCGGGCCGGACGGGGGTGCCGTCCTGGCGGGTCAGCCGCACGGGCCGGCCGTTGTTGTTCTCCGGGTTCCAGCCGGTCTTGAGCAGCGGGTGGCCGTCGTTGGGGTCCTTGATGAGAGCCCCGACCAGCGGCGCCACGGCCGCCACCCCGAGCCCGGCCGCCGGCAGCGCCAGGGCCGCCTTGAGGAGCGGCCGGCGGCGGATGCCCGTCTCGTCGACGATGTTCATGATCGCCGCGCCGGTGAGGCGCTGCTCGTCGTACGGCGACGCGCCGTCGTGGCGGTCCTGGATCACGACCTCGTGGGGCAGCAGCTTCTTCGCCCACGCAATGATCCCGAAGGCCAGCAGCACGAGCGAGCCGCCGAGCGTCAGCGCGAGGATCGGCGTGTAGAACTTCGACGCGGTCGCGCCCATCTCGTACTTCCACGGCCACCAGATGTAGGCGACCACGAAGGCGACCGCGAACAGCCCGGCCAGCACGAAGAGCAGGGCGATGGACCGCTCGATCCGCTTCTCCACCTTGGACTTGCGTCCCGGCGGGAAGGCCGGCTCGTAGTAAGCGATCTCCATGCCGTCGCGCCGCAGGCCCTCGCGGACCAGGTCGAAGCGCGTGTTGCGCGGGTCGTCGACGTCGAAACTCGGGTCGGCGACGGGAGCGTGGTGTTCCGAGCTCACTGCTGCTTCCCCACAATCCAGAGCGTGGCCAGCACAAGCGCCACCATTCCGATCAGGAAGATCGCCACACCCTCCGCGGCGGGACCGAGCCGCCCGATGCCCCATCCGCCCGGGTCGGGGTCGGTCTGCAGCGTGTAGATGTAGGCGGCGATGTCACGCTTCTCCTGCGGCGAGAGCTGGTTGTTGCCGAAGACCGGCATGTTCTGCGGACCGGTCAGCATCGCAGCCCAGACGTCGCGCGGGGTCGAGTTCGCCAGCGACGGCGCGAACTTGCCCGACGACAGCGCCCCACCGCCGGCGCCGAAGGCGTGGCAGGACGAGCAGTTCACCCGGAAGAGGCGACCGCCGTTGGCGATGTCACCGCCGGCCACGATCTGTTCGTCGGTCTCGTCGGGGAGCTCCGGCCCGCCGCCCAGCGACTGGATGTAGGCGCCGATGGCCTGGGCCTGCTCGCGGGTGTACCGCGGGGGCTTGCGCTCCACCTGGGCGTCCTGCCGGGCCGCCGGCATCCGGCCGGTGGCGACCTGGAACTCGACCGCCGCCGACCCGACGCCGATCAGGCTCGGGCCGCGCCCTTCGACACCTTGACCGTTACGGCCATGGCAGGTGATGCAACTGGCGTCGTAGATGGCCTTGCCCTCGGCGATGTCCTCGGCCGAAGGCTGGCTCGCGACGTTCGCCTGCACGCCCGGGGCGACCGCCGCGTACACCCCGCCGACCAGCAGCAGGGCGACAACCATCCGTGCCGCGTTACCGGCCCGGCGGCGCCAGCGGCTGCGTGGTG
This sequence comes from Micromonosporaceae bacterium, assembly GCA_019690055.1. Taxonomy (GTDB): domain Bacteria; phylum Actinomycetota; class Actinomycetes; order Mycobacteriales; family Micromonosporaceae; genus DATBGZ01. Next base: position 820 of record JADGGF010000087.1, on the reverse strand, counting down.
CGGTGGCACGCGGCGAGCCGGCGGGCACCCGGGCGCTACCGAGATGGCGCAGCGCCCGCCGCATCCGCCCAAGTCCGAAAGTCATGGCCTCACCTTGGTCGTCCTGATGTCGTTACCTATGGGCACGGCTGGATCTGCTCAGTGCATGAGGTAGATCATGGCGAACAGCGCGATCCAGACGAGATCGACGAAGTGCCAGTAGTACGAGACCACGATCGCCGCCGTCGCCTGGGCAGGCGTGAACCGGCTCAGCGTCGTACGGATCATGTACAGGATGAAGGCGACCAGACCGCCGGTCACGTGCAGGCCGTGGAACCCGGTGGTCAGGTAGAACATCGAGCCGTACCCATCAGAGTTGATCTTGATGCCCTCACTGACCAGCGTCCGGTACTCGTTGAGCTGGCCGAGCACGAAGATCAGGCCCATGATGAACGTGATCGTGAACCACCGGCGCACCCCCTGCGCGTCGCCCCGCTCCGCCCGGAACACGCCGATCTGGCAGGTGACCGACGACAGCACCAGGATCGTGGTGAACGTCAACGCGTAGGGCAGGTTCAGGTGCGGCGTGTGCTCCGCCCACAACTCCTGGCCCACCGGGGTCGCCCGGATCGAGAAGAACATCGCGAACAGCCCGGCGAAGAACATCAGCTCGCTGGACAGCCACACGATCGTCCCGACGCTGACCATGTTGGGACGGGTCAGCGAGTGGATCTGGTTTTTGGGAAGGGCTTGAGCCGCGGTCACGCGGTCATTATTCCCCTTGATCGCGGCGGCACGCGTCGGGGGTCCCGACGTGGTGGCAGATCCAGCCATCCTGGCA
>JADGGF010000086.1 GCA_019690055.1 Micromonosporaceae bacterium | reverse complement strand
GCGCCCGACGTCGCGCTCACACTCTTACTTGTCGAAATACTCACCGCCGTCGTTGCTGCTCTGGCGCTGCGCGGGCTCCCGTCGAGGCTGACACCCGTCCGCCGGTCCGGGGAGCCGGGCCGCCGGTCCTGGGCACCCGGCCACCGGTCCGAGGCGCTCCGGGCCGGCGTGCTGGCCGGGCTCGCCGGGCTCGCCGCCGCCGCCGGTACGTTCGCGCTGACCGGCCGCCGGGACCTGTCGACGGCGGGCGAGTACTACCTCGACGCCGCCGAGGAGGCGACCGGCGGGCGGAACGTCGTCAATACCATATTGGTCGATTTCCGTGGCTTGGACACGCTCGGTGAGATCAGCGTGCTCGCGTCGGTGGCGCTCGGCCTGACGCTGCTGTTCGCCGGCGCCCGCCCCGTCGCGGGCCGCCCCGCGCCGTACGAGTCCCTGCTCGGACCGGCCCAGCGACTGCTGGCACCCACCATCGTCGCGCTGTCGCTGTATCTGCTGTTGCGCGGCCACGATGAACCGGGCGGTGGTTTCATCGCCGCACTGGTCTCGGGCATGGCGGTGGCCCTGGGGGCGCTGAGCGGTGGCGGCCGGTTCCGGGTGGCCCGCGGGCTGCGGCCGGCCCCGCTGATCGCCACCGGCCTGCTGGTCTGCGCGGGCGTCGGTCTGGCCGTGATGGCGGCGGGGCATCCGTTCCTCGCGCCGGTCAAGGGTCCGTTCGGCCTGTCCACGTCGTTGCTGTTCGACGCCGGGGTGTTCCTGCTGGTCCTGGGCGTCATGGTGACGGTGGTCAATCGATTCAGTCTCGCCGAGGGATTTACGCCATGACCGCCGCCATCGCAGTGGGCGTCCTCGTCGCCGCCGGGGTCTTCCTCATCCTCGGCCGCAGCCTGGTCCGGGTCGCCTTCGGCTTCATCCTGCTGGGCCACGCGGTGAACCTCCTGCTCATGGCGGCGGGCGGGCTCGGGCGTCGGGGCGTGCCCATCCTCGGGCCGGACGGAGGGCCGCCGCCGGCAACGGCGGACCCGCTACCGCAGGCGTTCGTCCTGACGTCCATCGTCATCTCCTTCGGCACCACCGTGTACCTGCTGGGACTCGCCCGCACCCAACGCCGCGGCGACCAGCCCGACGACACGGGATCCCGGCCGTGATCGGAGCGCTTCTCATCGCACCGGTGGCCGTACCACTGCTCAGCGCCGGCCTGCTCGTCGCCGTTCCCCCGCGACGACGGCTGCACCGGATCATCGCGCTGGCCGCGAGCACCACGGGAGGGATGACGGGAGCCGTCCTGCTGTCGTCCACACTGGACGGTCAGGTGCCGACCGTCGACGTCGGCGGCTGGCCACCCGGGTTCGCCATCGTGTTCGCGGCCGACACCTTCAGCGCGCTGATGCTCTGCGTCACCTCCGCCCTGGTGGTCGCCGGGTTGGCCATCGCCGCCGGCACCGGGGACGACACCCACCGGTTCTACGCCCCCTTGGTGCTCGTCATGTCGGCCGGCGTGGGCGGGGCGCTGCTGACGGCCGACCTGTTCAACCTGTTCGTCTTCATCGAAGTCATGCTCGCGCCCTCGTACGCCCTGTTCACGATGACCGGCGGACGGGACCGCGTGGCGGCCAGCGCGGTGTACGTGACTGTCAACCTGCTCGCCTCCACCACCCTGCTGGCCGGGATCGCGCTCCTGTACGGCGTGACCGGGACGGTCAACCTGGGCCAGCTCGCCGGCTCCGCGACCAGTGGCGGCGCTGCCCTGGCCGCCGGGGTGGTGCTGCTGGCGCTGGCGATCAAGGCGGCGATCGCGCCGCTGCACGGCTGGTTGCCCCGCTCCTACCCGCACGCGCTTCCCGCGGTGGCGGTGCTGTTCTCCGGGCTGCTGACCAAGGTAGGTATTTACGGAATCATACGAATCTATGCTGTCCTCCTGGACGGAACACCGCGCTTCCGCTGGATCATCATGGCCGCGGCGCTGCTGACCATGGTGGTCGGCGTGCTCGGTGCTCTCGGCGAGCGGTCCGTGCGCGGCATCCTCTCGTTCGACATGGTCAGCCAGGTGGGCTACATCCTGGTGGGCCTGGCCCTGTTCACCGCGGGCGGGCTGGCCGCGGCGATCTTCTTCATGGTCCAGTACGTCCTGGTCAAGGCTTCGCTGTTCGGCTGTGCCGCGGCGATCGAAGTGGCCGGCGGCACCGGTCAGCTCGCCCGGCTCGGGGGCCTGGCTCGACGGGAACCCCTGCTGGCCGCCGCCTTCATGCTCGGCGCGCTGTCGCTGGCCGGGGTCCCGCCGCTGTCCGGCTTCGTGGCGAAGCTCGCGATCGTGACCGCGGCGGTGGTCGAGGGTGACTACGTCGCGAGCGCCGTAGCGGTCGGCGTCAGCCTGGCCACCCTGCTCGTCATGCTCCGGATCTGGAGCATCGCCTTCTGGGGGGAGCCGCCCCGGCACCGGGTCCACGCGGACGACCGGCCCGCGGGCGGCGGGCACCCGCACGAGCTGCGTCCGACGCGGGCGCGTGGGCCGGTCGTGGGTCCCGCGCTCGCCCTGGCCCTGCCCTCGCTCGTGCTCGGCCTCGGTGCCCAGCCACTGCTGGTGGCCGCGGACTCGGCGGCGGCCGGACTGCTCGACCTGTCGACATATATCGAGGCGATCACCCGATGAGCCGGGACCGGACCGCCGGGCACCGGCGCGGCGAGGCGACACGGGCCATCCTCCTCTGGTCGGCCCGCCTGCTGACGTTCGCCGGGCACTACCTCGTTCTCCTCCTGCGGGCCAGCCTGGCCGTCACCCTGGAGATCATCACGCCCGGGACCTCGCTGCGCCCCGCGATCGTCGAGTTCCGGCTGCGGGCGCGCACACCGTGGGAGGTTTCCGTGATCGCGCATCTGATCAACCTCACCCCCGGCACGCTCGTGCTGGAGGTCCGCGACCGACCGCGGGCGCTGTACGTACACGGCATGTTCGCCGCTGACGTGGCGGCGTTCCGCCGCGAGCTGCGTGACCTGGAGGGACGGATCCTGCACGCGATCCGACCGCCCGGGAAGGAGGACCGGTGAGCTGGATCGACGTCCTGCTCGTCCTGCTCGGGGCCGTCATGGCGGTCGTGGTCGGGCGCCTGGTGACCGGCCCCGCCAACGCCGACCGCGTGGTCGCCCTCGACCTCGCGTTCGTGGTCTTCATCGCGGCCACCGCCCTGCTCTCGGTCCGACTCGACGTGGTGGCGGTCGACATCCTGGTGCTGGCCGCGACGCTGCTGGGCTTCCTCACCACCATCGCGGTCTCCCATTTGCTCGAACGGAGGCCGCGATGACCTGGCGGGAAGTTGTCGGGGCCGTCCTCGCCACGACCGGTACCGCCCTGATCGCGGTCGCCGGCCTGGGCCTGCTGCGCCTGCCCGACACGTACAACCGCATCAACGCGGTCACCAAGGCGGCCACCCTCGGCGTGGTCGGCGTCCTGCTCGGAGTCATGATCATCAAGCCAAGTGTCACCGCGGTCGGCCTGCTCACCCCGGCGATCATCCTGCAGCTGCTGACCACGCCCTTCGGGTCGTACGCCGTCGGCCGCGCGGCCCACCGCTCCAGCAGCCCGCTCGCGCCGATCACCCACCACGACGAGCTGCACCGCCCCGTACCCGCCTACCGGACCGCCCCATCCCACGACCAGCACGGGCCCGGAGCGAGCGCCGCGTCGATTCGGTGACCGGGCGGTGGGACCGGTAGGCTGGCGTACGCCCTGTCGCCGGCACCCGCCGCGACGGCGTCGACACCCAAGGGAGTACGGCAGCGGGCGCGTAGCTCAGTGGAAGAGCACTCGCCTTACAAGCGAGGGGTCGCTGGTTCGAACCCAGCCGCGCCCACGGCAACCCTCTGGCCTGGGCAAGCCACGGGCCACCGAGCAGGCTCACGGGGCCGCTCCTTCCGCGTCTCCCCGGCCCCGTCGGTGGGCTGCTCCGGTCAGCCGCCGAGCAGACCGTGCGGGATCGCCACGACGACCTTCTCGCTGGTGACCTCCCGCACCTGCACGCCTTCCGCCTCGCCGCCCACGGGCACCGTCACCGTGGTGCCGCCGATCTCCAGCGTGACCCAGCCGTCCTGCACCGACACCAGCTTGGCTTCGACGCCGAGCACGCTCGCCGAGGCCTCAACCCCGCGCGGGAAGGTCACCGTGCATTCCTGCAGGCCGCAGGCGACGTCGACCCCGTCGCCGTCACCGCACCCGGCGAGCAGGGCGGCCGACAGTACGAGGGGCACGCCGAGGGTCCGGACGAGTCGACCGAACTGATCTCCAACCCGCCACCGATGCTGCACGCCCCGACAGTACCGGCGCCCCGTCGCAAGGGCTGACGGTGGGAACCCGCGCCCCGACTCCGCCCTTCCCTTCAGCAGAATATCTGACTAAAGTCAGACATCGTGACGTCGACGACCGTACTCCGGCGGTTCAACCGCAACTACACACAGCGGATCGGGGTGCTGGAGGACTCGTTCCTCGGCCTCGGGATGCCGCTCGCCGCGGCCCGGCTGGTCTTCGAGATCGGCACGCGGCCCACGACCATCCAGGCGCTACGGGCCCGGCTCGGGCTCGACTCGGGGTACCTCAGCCGACTGGTGCGCGGACTGGAGCGGCGAGGCTACGTGACCGTCCAGCCCGACGTCACCGACCGGCGCCGGCGGGTCCTGACGCTGACCGACGACGGCCACAAGCTCCTCGCGGAGATCGAGGCTCGGTCGGAGGCCAAGGCCTGCGCGATCCTCGATCCGCTGAGCCCGCGGCAGCGGGAGCGGCTCGAGGCGGCGCTGGCCACGGCCGACCTGCTGGTGCGGGCGGCCACGGCGGAGTTCGTCCGGGTCGACCCGACCGACCCGCTGGCGCGTGAGGCGGTGACCCGGTACGTCGCCGAGCTGAACGAGCGATTCGAGCACGGCTTCGACCCGGGACCGTTGGCTCCGGCCGACGACGAGCAGTACCGGCCGCCGCACGGGGTGTTCGTCGTCGCCCGCAGCGATGGCGAGCCGGTCGCCGGCGGCGGGGTGCGGACCTTCGGCGGCACCGCGGAGATCAAACGCATGTGGGTGCACCCGGACTGGCGCGGGGCCGGCCTCGGCTCCCGCATGCTGCGTCGGCTCGAGGACGAGGCCGTAGCCCTCGGGCACCGGGTCGTCCGCCTCGACACCCGGCACGTGCTCACCGAGGCGATCGCGCTCTACGAACGCAGCGGCTACCAGCGCATCGACCGCTACAACGACAACCCCTACGCCACCCACTGGTACGAGAAGCGCCTGCCCGCCTGAGCCACCGGGCAGCCGTTCCCGGACACAGTGGACACACCAGCGGACCACGCCCGGGGAAACCGGCGGACGCGTGGCCCGCGATCGGAGGACACGCCGCTACCTCGCCCGGGTCCCTTCGGCCGGGCCGAAGATGACGACGACGGTGAAGTCCTCTTGTATGTCGATGAATCGGTGTTCCTCGCCGGCGGGCACAAAGGCGACGCTGCCGGCCGACATCGGCACGCTGCCCGTGGGCGTCCACAGGGTCGCCCGCCCACCCGTGCAGACGTAGATCTCGTCCTCGGTGTGGGGTTGCTGGGGATCGGTGCCACCGGCCGGCAGCGAGTAGGTGCCGACGGACAGGTCCGGGACCCGCAGGTGCTCGACCCAGTGGTGGGTCGCGGTGGCGGTGTGGCGGCCGGCGCCATCAAGCAGGTGCATGGCATCACCGTACGACCCGACCCGGCTCCGGCCCCACGGCATTTCCTTGACGTGATGGGCCATCTGCGGAAACTCGCGGTCGGTCGGGCCGGGTGTCGTCCTCAGAACCGGAGGGCTCGAACCGAGAGAAGAGTCTCGAACCGGCGAGCGTGCGCCGTGGCGGTCGCCGGCGACGAAGGTGTCCATCACCGCACCATTCGGGCCCTATGCCCGCACGCGGGGTGACACCCGATCGGTCCAGGGGGGCAAAACGCGCAATACCGACCGCGTGACGTCTATACGCACGACGAGTGACGGCCGCGGGCCATCGGAACGCGACCACGGGAGAAAGAGTCGAGCCGGGTGTCCAGAACAGGCTCGCTCAGAAATGACGAAACGCCGAGGTTCACCGCGACCGAGGTCTGCGGAGAAACGCCCCGCGTTGAGCGCACCGCGCGATAGCGGCAGCCCCAGGGTTCCGAAGGCGACGCGCCAAATGCGGGGTCGGTAACTGATTTCTGGCACCGCCGCTGGTATTGTAATCTTCGAGTCCTCCCGTTGATCGAGATACCGGAGATGCATGCGTGTCGGCGCCCACTGGATTACGCGGCGAGCAGGAGGCTCGAGCATGACGCTCATCGATTACCACCGAATTCCGAAACGGTGGCCCAGCGCGTTGGTCACGATGCTCGCCGTAGCGATGGTGCTTGGTCTCGGCGCCTGTGGTGACGAGGGCCCGGCCCTTGAGACGACGGACGAGGGACCGGTCGTTGAGACGCCGAGCGAGGCCGCCAGCGACGACTCGGCCAGCGACGGCATCGCCTGTGGCTCGGCATCGGCCTTCCGGACCGTCAACGACGCATTCGACAACCCGGGCGCGTATCCGGACCTCGCCCGGGCGCTCGCCGATGCCCTGGCCATCGAGTACCCGCCCGCCGCCGGGGCTCGGATCAATCGCGGCGACATCGCCACGGCCGTCTTCCCCGGAGGAGACGGTACGCTGCTGGCGATCACCTTTGCGCCGGTCACGGCACCGGAGTTCGGCGGCCACGGCCCGTTACCACACGTTCAGACGTATTTTGAAGAAGCCGGAATTGACGGGTTGCCCCATCCGCTCCTCCCGGACGGTTACGTGTTCTACGACGGCGGGAGCACCGCGAAAGCGGACGGAAGTAATCAGGCCATCTTTGGCACCATGTACGTCACGGACGGCACGTGCGGCGTCCATATCAACCTGGCCTTGTCGCCGACCCGATCCGTAAACGTGGACGAGATCGAAACATTCAACCACCGCTTGAACATCGCCGCCCAGATCCTCGCGCTCGCCACCTAGCCAAAGGCTTGGCGCGACCGAGGAGAAGTTTCTCGTGGTATGTCAGACCAAAGAAGGACGCAGATGTTGAGGAGTCTGATGGTGGGCCGACGCTACGCCCTGGGCCTCGTTGCTGCTGCGGTGGCCGTGCTCCTGGTCGGTGGATGTGGCAGCGATCAGGGCGGCCCCATCGACGATGGTGGCGGCAACCCGGCGGATGAGGCTCTCGACCCGGGTGCGCCCGTGGATCTTTACGCACGGTTTCAGGAAATTGTGGAGGGCCTGCAGCGAGGGGATCATCCCGAGCTCGCGCGAGCGATCAACGTGGCCATCGGACTTCCGCCGGGGAACACCTGCTGCGCGCCCGGGCGAATCTTTCTCCCAGAAGGAGGGGCCAGGATCGCGGCGGCCCGATTCAACAATGTGGACTACAGTCGCCCGGCCCCCGGCCGAGAACTGAACCTCGCGATCTGGCCAGAGTCGTCGACCCCGAGTGAGGGTGGTGTGACGGTGAAGCTCTCCGCATCCGCGCTCGCGCGGTTCCGCGCCGCCGGCATCACCCCACGAACTCATCCCGACATCCCCGGGCAGTTGCTCTACTACGACCCGAACGCGCAGCCGGGCGCGAGTAACCCCGGGCGCCTGGTGGTCATCCCCGAGCAGCCGCCCGCTGAGTACTTCTTCATCGACATGGCGCTGACCGAGTTCGGGCACGACGCGAGCCAGCACCGGGAGGTCGAGGGGGGCTACGACCTGGCTACGGATGTGGTCAAGGAGCTGCTGCCGCTGCTGACCTGATGGTCCGGCGACCAGCCCCAGGTCCGACCGTTCGCGATCAGCCGGGAGGGCTAGGCCGACGCGCTCGCGAGTGGCGCCTCCGTCGGTGGGTCCTCCCGGTTGGCCGGCCGCGGCGGCTCGTCGGGTCACGGCCGCCCGGCCCTCCGCGGGCCGACAAGGCCCCGGTCACAGCCGGGTGGCGAGGATCAGGCTGTCGTTGAGGTCGGGGTGCAGGGCGTGACGCCGGATCTCCCCGAACCCGGCCGCCGCCAGCCACTCGCAGAGCGCGCCGTACGCCGTGGTCCGGCCACCCTGCCGTGGAACAGGTTGAGGCTGAAGATCTTGTAGAACGCGTCGGCCGAGACCGAGCCGGATGAAGCCGGCTCGGCCAAGGGCTCCAAGACTGCGAGCACCCCGCCGGACGGCATGGCGGCGGCGAGTTGGCGCAGCAGCGTCACGTTCTGGTCCGGGCTCAGCCCGGCTCGTCGAAGGAAGACGTGGTCTGCTGTCGCGCCGACCGCGGCGGCTCGGCCGCGGGGGCGGTCGGGTCGGGCTGGGCGAGCCGTCGCAGCGCGCCGGCCAGCGACGCGGGAACCTCGAACTCCGTGACCGCGGCCCGGTAAGACGGCCGGGACGGCCGCGGCCGTACGCCCGACCGCACCACCTCGGCCCGCAGGAGCGGACCCTGGTGCAGGTCGAACGGCTCGGCCGCGGGGGCGGCGGCCCGCAGCCGACCAGCCGCCTCGGGATCGTCCGCTGTGGACAGATCGGTCAGCCGCCAGTCGAGCGACGCCTCGGCCGCCACGACCTAGACCGGCTCGCCGTCGCGCTCGCGCAGGGTGGTCCGCAGGACCTCATGCCGGGCCACGGCGGCGACCAGCGCGGCCCGCAGCGCGTCGATGTCCAGCGATCCCGTGAGCTCCACGAGGCCCGCCACGTTGTGGGTGGCCAGACCCGGATCCATCCGGTCCAGCACCCACAACCGGCGCTGCGCGAATGACGCCGGCCGTTTGGTCGTCGGCGTCACGGGTCGTCCTCCCTTCCAGCCCGCCCCAGCGCATGCCGCGGCCACGGCCCGTGCCGGAGGCAGCACGAAGCCCGCGCGCGAATGCTCGCGTGCCGGTGACGACACTGACGTTTACGAGAACCTGTGAGGATCAGGGATTACTCGGGCTGGATTGGGCCTGTCCGGCCAGCCACTCCCGAAGCGAACGGGGACGCATGTCGGTCCACACCTGCTCGATGTGGGCCAGGCATTCCGCCTTGGTTCCCACCGTTCCCTCACACCGCCAGCCCAGCGGCAGTTCCCGACCATCGGGCCAGATCGAGTACTGCTGCTCGTCGTTGAGCACGACCGCGAAGACGCCTGACTCGTCGTCGAACATGCAAGCTCTCCCAAGGGGCCGATCCACACGCGTGCGCCCTCTGACAATTCCATGATCGTGCCGAATGTGTCCATCTCACGTACGTCAATCAAGAGCTACCCTTAGGGAGGGGTAGGGTCGTGCAAGGGTTTACCCTACAACCAAATAGGGTGGTGACAACGCAAGACCCAGCTTCTGTTCGGAGCTACTAAACAACCGAATGATGACCGTCAACCGAATGGGGCCGAAGCAGATCGGTTCAGCGAAAACGATCGTGCTCCGGCCCCGCGCGGTCAAGTCCGCCGTAGAGTCGTTGGCTCGGCGGCGACTCGTTCGGGCCGGCCGATTCCTTGGGCCGACCGACTCCTTGGGCCCGGCAAGGTGCTTTGCGCCGACAGCGATCGCTGCCCCGACCGCGATTCGCCGCCGGCCGTGCCCCGCCCTACGCGAGCGCGGGCAGCTCGCTCAGGGGCGTGTCCGGGCGCGCCACGGCGTCGGCGAGCACGGCGACCAGGCGGCGGGTCAGCTCTTCCACCGTCGCGTGGTCGAAGAGGTGCTTCCGGTAGGCGAACCACCCTGTCATGCCCGACAGTGATCGATCAAGGTCAATGACAGGTCGAACAGGCAGGTGTCGCTCGGCACGTGAAACCGGTCGGCGTGTACGTTTTCCGGCCAGGCGCGGGTCGTGCCCTCGTAGTTTGCAGGGCGAAGACCACCTGGAACACCGGCATGCGGCCAAGGTCGCGGGGCACGCGCAGTTCCTGCACCACCTGCTCGAACGGCACCTCCTGGTGGGCCAAGGCGCCGAACACGCGCTGCCGGATGCGGCGCAGCAACGTGGTGAAGCTCGGTGACTCGCTCAGGTCGATCCGGATCGCCAGCGTGTTCACGCAGTCAGCCCACTGTCGTCCATTGAGGACAGTTGGCCCATCTGGGCGTAATGGGTTAGCTGCGGCGGCTGAGGGCCCTCGGGCGGGTTGATGGCGGATCGCTTCTCTTGTACCGGTTGCCGGACTTTCTGTCGTTACTGACGAGGATGAATCCAGTGGACGTTCTATCCGACTTTCTCGGGATTGCGACAGGCCGTTCATTACACACAGTTACCTATTGATTTCCAGGGATCATGGCCCTAGCGTCATCGGCGCAGCTCGTGGTCGCTCGGGGAGGCGTCGTGGCGGCATCGGGGGGATCTGTTTGGGTTGCGGCGAGCAGGTTCTGGACGATCACGAGAAGGCGCGGAGCGTGGATAGCGTCGGCGTTGACGGTGACGCTGGTCGCTTCGTTGCTGGTGTCGACTCCAGCGGCGGCGGTGGACCCGGATGGGCTGCCGTTGGGGGCGAAGGAGGCTTCTGGGCGGGCGCCGGAGGGTTCGGCGCAACCCCTTCCGCCCTCGTCAGTCCCCAGTGGACCTGGGAGTACACCCGCACGGGTAAGGTCGCCCGGGTCACCGACCCGGTGGCCGCCTATACCACCTACACCTACGACCCGTACCTGGATTGGCTGATCGAGAAGTGTGTGTCGGTGGGCGGGCACGCATTCTGCTACCCAACGACGTACGAGTACAACGACGCCGGTGAGGTCACCTCGATCATCACCCCGCCTACGGCGGCCGCCCCGAATGGGGCCCGGACGGAGATCACCTACAACAAGGCGGGTGAGCCCACCCGGGTCACCGACCCCACCGGCCGGGTCGTGCGCACCGGTTACGACATGGCCGGTCGGGTGGTCACCACGACCACCGGCCGGGTCAGCGGGTCCAGTGTGACCAGCTCCGCGCCGGTGCAGGCGACCACCTGGGACCTAGCCGGGCGGGCCGTCGCGGTCTCCACTCCGGCCGGTACCCGCACCGCCACCTACGACGCCCGCAACCGGCTGGTCCAGGTCACCGGCGGCGGGGAGCCCGACACCACGTTCACCTACAACGCCCGCGGCCAGCTCACCGCCGTCATCGAGAATGGACAGACGACCCGCTCCTACACCTACGACGCGTTCGAGCGGCTCGTCGGCATCAGCGGCACGAGCCTGCCCACCGTCACCTACGCCTACGACAGCCTCGACCGGCCGGCCCAGCGCAACAGCGCGAGCTTCGGGTACAACGACCTGAGCAACAACCCGGTGCTCAACCCCACCGGGATCGGCGAAGCCACTCTTCTGCGTGATCCCACCGGCACCACGATCGCCACCCGGATCGGCACCGGCTCCGGCCACCTCGTCGTCACCGACGCCGTCCACCTCGACACCGTCGCGGTCATCGATCCGCAGACCGGCGACCCGGTGGCCAGCGCCAGCTACGACCCCTGGGGTGTGCCCACCACCAGCGGTGTCCTCCCGTCCGGATTCCAGGGCGGCTACACCGACCCCGACACCGGACTGGTCAACGCCCACGCCCGCTGGTACGACCCCACCCTGGCCACCTTCACCAGCCGGGACACCTGGACCCTGCC
>JADGGF010000085.1 GCA_019690055.1 Micromonosporaceae bacterium | reverse complement strand
CATCTGCTCGGGGCGGCGGCGGGCACAGTGGGCGACGCCGGCCAGCTCCAGCAGCTCCCCCGCCCGGGCCCGGGCCCGCCGGCCGGAGAGGCGTCGGGCCAGCCGCATCGGCAGTTCGACGTTCTCGCGGGCGGTGAGGTAGGGCAGGAGGTTGCGCGAGGTCTGCTGCCAGACGAAGCCCACCACCGTACGCCGGTAGCGCAGCCGCTGCTTCGCCGACAGCCTCAGCAGGTCGTGCCCAGCGACCCGCGCCACGCCCGCCGTGGGGACGTCCAGGCCGGCGAGGATGTTGAGCAGCGTTGACTTGCCGGAGCCGGAGGCCCCGACCACCGCGAGCATCTCCCCCCGGTCGACCACGAGGTCGAGCCCCTGCAGAGCAACGACCTCGATCCCGGCCCCCGTCGCTCCGCCCGGGGGGCCGGCCCGGCGCCCTCTGAGCCGGCCCGCGCCGTCGGACTTGTAGATGCGCACCAGGCCCGCGCAGACGATGTGCCCGGCCCGCAGGTCGTCGCCACCGGCCCGCGCCGCCGCTCGCTGCGCTGCTCGACGCTCCAGCTCGGCCAGCTCCGGCGCTTGCGGAGCCTGACCATTGGCCGGCCACGCGGGCGCAGCCGGCCCGGCCCAACCAGCCAGCGGAGCCGACTCGGCCGCTGGGCCGGGCACCGCCGGCGACGCTTGCGGAGCCGGCCCGTCAAGCGGATTCGGTAGGGATGCAGGCACCTAACTCTCCCTTCCGACCCGGAGCACGCCGCCGAGGCCGGCGCGCCGGTTCAGCGATGCCTCCACCAAAATCGACGTCACGAGCGCGAGCAGCACGAGCCCGAGGGCCAGACCGGGCAGCGTCGGGTCAAACTCGAACGCCACCCGACCACCGTCGCTGAACTCGGACAGGCCGAGGGCTGGTCCCAGCAGCAGCGGCAGAGCGCCACCCACCGCCGACCCGACGACCGCGCCGGACAGGATCAGCGGCAGCAGTTCCCAGGCGAGTAGCGTGCGACCCTGGCCGGTCGTCAGGCCCATAGTGCGTAGGCGGGACAGGGCCTGTCCCCGGGCTCGGGCCCCGGTCGCGACGGCGAAGGCCACGGCCAGCAGGGCGAAGAGCAGCCCGGCCCCGAGACCCATCGCGAACGTGAAATCGAGGGCCGGTTCGATGCCCCCCTGCTCCAGGCCGGCCCGGGCCTGGTCAAAGGTCAGCGCCCGAAGCTCGAGCCGGCCCTCGTACGGCCGGCCCAGCCGTTCGCTGATCAACGCCCGCTGGGCGGTGTCGCTCAGGTTGAGAATGGCATCCATGTCGATGCCGTCCCCCGCGAGTGCGAACCCGGTGGGCGTCATCGCGCTGGCGACCGCGGACGGCAGGGCCGACCACGGGATGACGACGAAGCGGGCTTCCTTGCCCAGTCCGGGGAAGCCCTCCGCCACTTCGACGACGGTCAACGAGAGGATACGACCGCGCAGCAGGAACCGACCCTCGCCGGTTGCGCGGTCGAGCGCCGCCGCCACGTCCGGCGAGACCACCGCCGGAATGGGCCCGCCATCGTCCGATGCGGCCAGCAGCGTGTCCGGCACGCTGTGCGAGCTGCCGGACGCGCGCAGGACCCGATCGAGCGCGGGCGCGTCGACGACCAGTGTGGTGACCCCGGTCAGGATCCAGGCGCCCCGTTCGTCGAGCAGCGGATTGCGGTTGATCGCGATCGGCGCCACCGCGGTGACTCCCGGCACGGCCGCGATCTCCTGCGCCGTCGAGGGCGGGAATTGTCCACCTAGGACGATCGCGTCGCCGGGTACCTGAATCTCCGTGACCCGGTCGCGGGCCGCCGCCAGGCTGTTCGCGGCGGAGGCACAGAGCGTGCTGACGCTGACCGCTACGACCAGCACGACGACCGGCCCCCCGCGCGTCCCCGACGCCCGGCCCGCGCTCGCCAGGCCGAGGAACGCCACCGTTCCGCGAGCCTTGGCGGCGACCGCGGTGAGCAGGCGCAACGGGTACGGCAGCAGGCGCAGCGCCAGGACGGCGGCGGCCACGCCGACCAGCACCGGTAGCAGCGAGAAATACAGGTCTACCTGTTGACCCAGGCCGCGCTGACGGAGGAGCAGCACGCCGACCCCCGCCAGGACGACGATTGTGACCTCCGCGGTGGCCCGGCGGGGGGACACCCGCGGTCGGGCGAGGTCGTCACGGGCGGCGGTGACCATCGCCCGCCGGGCCACCAGCATGGCCGGCACTGCGACGGTGAGCGCAGCCCCGAGCCCAAAGGCGACCGCCAGCCAGCCGTGGCCACCGGGTCGGCCCGGTACCAGGGCGCTGAGCGCGTACCCCAGTCCCACGGCGACCGCCACGACCGGCAGGGACTCGGCTAGCAGACGGACCCCGATCCCGAGCAGGCTGGCCCCCCGGGCCCGCAGCAGCACGAGCTCGCCGCGCCGCCGGTCGGCCGTGGCGAGCGCGGCGAGGACGACCAGTCCGAAGAGCGTGGCGGCCAGCCCCGACTGGACCACGCTCACCAGGGCGCGGGCGGAGGCCTCGGTCCGGGCGAAGTCGTCGAGTGCGGAGTCCAGCGACGTCACCGTCGTCGCCGCCGCCGTCGTCGCCAGGAGCGAACTCAGGATGCGGGCGTCAGTCACCGCTTTCCTGACCGCCGGCAGGTCGGCCGCGGTCATCGTCGTCTCGTCGAGCCGGAACCGCCAGGTCATGGTGGGCACACCGAGGTTGCGCACGGCGCGGGTCATGCCGGACGTGTCGGTGAGCAGCACCGCGCTCCACGGCTCGGGCGGTTCGGTCCCGATCGGGGCCGTGGGGTACAGGACCTCGGGCTCCTCGACCCAGACCGGGGCACCGGGGTCCAGCGGTTCGAAGATGCCGACGATCTCTACGTGGACCGGTTTGGCGTCGATCTTGGTAGCCGTGATGTCCACAGTAGACCCGACCCGCAGGCCGAACGTCCGGGCCACCTCGGTCGAGACGGCCGCCGCGATCCGGTCGCTGACCGTCTGGTTAGTCGCCCACTGCCCGTCGACGATGCGTACCGCCTCCGCCGCCCCGGACTGGTCCCGCAACGCCAGCAGGAACGTCCTCACGCCAGCCTCGGCTGCGCGGCGGGCCAGGTCGGGCCCGGTGGCGACCCCACCCGCCTGCGTGGCGTACCAGGCCTCGCCCAGCCGGTCGCGCAGCGGCGCCGCCATTGCATCGCGCAGGACCTCGAGGACGGCACCCGCCCGGTCGGGTGGCGGTGGCTCGTTCACACCACCGGCCACATAGGACACGTCCCGGCCCGTGTAGCTCAGCGAGGCGATCCATTCCCGCAGGCCCTGGTCGGTGTAGTGGTTGACCACCCGGGGGATGGCGGTGATCAGCAGGGTCGCGGCGAAGCAGAGCAGCCCCAACAGAGTGAGCCAACCCTGGTTGGCTCGCCAGCGCCGTCCCATGCTCATGCCTCATCACCGACGCGCAGGCGGGCCACCGCGAGACGGCGGCCGAGGGTGGCGGCGACGACGCCCGAAAGGATCATGGCCGCGGCCAGCAGACCACCGGCCGTCCCGAGCACCGGAAGCCACGGCACCGACAGCAGCGCCGGCGGCTCGGGTCGGTCGGCCGACGGCGTGAGGATGACCAGCGGCGCCAGGGTAGCCGCCACTCCCAACCCGATCCCGAGCCCGACCAGCACGCCGAGCCCGGCCAACAGACCCTGCTCGCCGAGCACCGTGCGGGCCAACAGCCGCGAGCCCGCGCCCATCGCCTGAAGCACGGCGAACTCACCGACCCGGCGGCCGGCGCTGGCCCGGACATCCACCGCAACGCCGATCAGCGCGAGCAGGAACGCGCCGATCCCGGCCACGACCAGCGCGGTGCGGCCGCCGACGCCGTACGGATCGCGGCCGGCCGCCTCGGCGGCGCGGACGCGGTCGAGGACCCGGATGCCCGGCAGCTCGCCGGCCGCCTGCGCCGTGGTGGCGACGGCGCCGGGCTCGGTCGCGACCCAGTGCTCGGTCACGGCCACGACATGGTCCGGCAGCCGGGCCACCGCGACCGCCAGCGACGGCAGGTCCGCGAGCGCCGCCGACGGGCTTCGGCTCGTTCCGGGCACCGCGGCGACCTCACCGACGACAAGCAGCTTCACCGGCGTCCCGGCAACCGTCACCGGGGCGACCTCGCCGACCTCGACCCCCAGGGTCCGCAGCAGCAGCGGCGTGGCCACGACCGGCACCGTGTCGCGCGTCCAGACGGGCATCACGGCGAAGTTCATCGAAAGATCTTCTTCAATGTTCGGCTCCCGGGTGGCCTCTAGGCTCGCCGCGCGGGCGACCACGTTCGCCTTTGCCTCGCCCAGAACATCGACCAATACCCAGCCCCCCGTACGCGTCAGGTCCAGCGGCGACCAGGCGCCCGAGGCGTCGGCGACCTCGACATCGGTCAGGCTCCAGTGAACCGGGGCGCTGCGGGTCGGGCCGGCCACCTCGACGCTGATCTGGACCAGAGCCAGACCCGGATCGCCGGGCAGCGCGACCTCGAACCGGCGGGCGTCCTGGGCCGTGCCGACGGTGCCGAGCGTCAGTCGCACCACGTGCCCATCGGGGGCGAGCAGGATCGCGGTCGCGGTGAGATCCAGCGGCGACGCGGGGAACAAATCGTCTAATTCGGACGGGCCGAGCGCAGCCGCCATCGTGGCCGCCAGCCGTGTGGCGCCCGACGGCAACGGCAGCAGCGGCAGCTCCGGTCGGGGCGCGGCGAGGTCGGCGAAGACGGCCGGACCGAGGCCGAGGTCGTCGCGCGAGCGCATCACCTCGCCGGCCCGCGCGGCGTCGATGCCGATGAGTGTGGTTCTGGTGTACTCCGGGCCGAGGGTGAGCACCATCCGGCTCACCGGGACGGCGGCGGCCACGCCCGGCAGCGCCGCGACCTGCGCGGTCCGTCCCTCCGGGGCAACGGCGGCGGTCTCGACCAGCCGCAGGTCCGCCCCGACGGCGAAGTCGGCCTGGTCTACGAGCGAGCGCTGGGCGGTGCCGAGCAGCGACCAGGCGAGAGTGCTCGTCGCGACGGCGAGCGCGACCAGGAGGACCCGACCGGCCTGCGGACGGCGGCCGGCCTGCCACAGGGCGAACACGATGGCCGGCCAGTGGCGACGGTCCACCGCCCGCTCGGCGAGGTCGGTGGCGCGCGGCAGGAGCCGCAGGCAGAGCAGGGTACCCGCGAGGACCCCGAGCACCGGAGCCGACGCCAGCAGGGGATCGACGCCCAACGCCTCCCCGGAGCCGGACAGCGGGGACGCGTATTGACGCAACTGCAGCCAGGCCAGGACGGCCAGGGCGACCACGGCGAGGTCGACGCCCGCCCGCTGCGCGGCGGCGAACCGGCGCGGCCGGGACCGGGTGACCAGCTCGTCGACGTACGTGCCGGAGCGGCGGATCGACGGGGTGACGAGGACCGCGGCACAAGCCAGCCCGAACCCGCCGGCGACCACCCATCGCCACGCGCCCGACGAGGAATCGAGTCCGACCCACCGCAACACCGCGTCGGACACCGGCGGCGCGGCCACGATCGCCGGCAGCACGAGCATCGCCGCCTCCAGCCCGGCGAGCCGGGCCAGCTGCGGCCGGGATCCGCCCCGGGCCCGGATCAGCTGGGTCTGGCCCCGGCGGTGCTCGGTGAGCAGCAGGGCGATGAGGAGCAGGGCGCACCCGGCGAGCACCGTGACGAGCAGCACCGGGGTGAGCTGGGCCGACCGGCCCACCAGATCGGCCCGGGCGAGCCGGTCGGCCAGTTCATCGATGCTTGTGCTGACCTGACCGCCGTTGGCGAGCCCGACCTGGGTGAGCAGGTCGGCGTCGGCCGCAGAAGGCACTCCGTGCCCGCCACCCTCGCCCAGCCGCCCGAAGTACTCGCGCACCCGGATCAGCTCGGAGAGCCCGGCCCCGGTCAGGTCGGGGCGCACGACCCAGGCCACCGAGGCGCCGTCGGCCCACGAGCGCAGGAAGTCGGCCCGGTCCAGGATCAGCGGACCGTACGAGTGACTGCCCGGCCGGACGCCGATGTCGTGGCCGGGCGCGAGGAGCCAGTACGGGTCGGTCGGGTCGACCGCCTCCCAGATACCGGTCACCAGCACGTCCCGGGTCTGCTCCGTGCGACGGTCGGTGACCGGAACCCGGTCTCCCACCGAGATGTCGAGCACGGCGGCGGCGGCGCGGGGCAGGGTCGCCTCCGTGATCGCCTGACCGGGCCGTGCCCACCGCCCCTGCAGCAGCGTCGCGTGGGCCGGCAGGCTATCGAGGAACATCACGTTGGCGAAGACCCGTCCATGGTCGTCACCCGCCGCGGTGCCGACCGGTCCGGAGAACTCCTGCCCGAGCCCGTAACCGGCGACGAAGACGTCGACCGGCGGTCCACCGTCGTGCTGCGCGAGGGCGGCGCGCAGAGCGTCGTCCTTGGTCGCCAGGTCGGTGCCGCCGGCCCCAGCCGAGCCGCGCAGCACCAAGGCGCGCTCCTCCGGCCGGGCGGCGGCGATCGTCGCCTGGGCGGCACCGGTCACCACCTGCTGGCCGTAGGCGAGCAGCCCGACCACGAACGAGACAGCAATCAGCGTCGCCACGGCCGCGGCGAGCCGCAACGATCGGGTGCCGTGGGCGCTGCGCAGCACCAGCCTCAGCACGGGATCACCGCCGGGGTCATGATCGGGAGAGCCTACCGGGCCCCGGGCGCTGATCGCAGCCCCGTCCCTCGCGGCGTGCGGGCGGACGCGTCCCTCGGTAGGGTGCCCGCACAGACAGAGCCACGACGCACTTCTCTGCATGGAGGCGCCGGCATGAGCGCGATGACGCCATGGAGCATCGGGCTGGACCGCACGGTGGGCGACGCCGACCGGGACGCGGACGGCTACGTGACGGCCGAGGTGCTGGGCCGCTGGCTCACCGAGGCGGTCGACGCCTACCTAGCGCAGTGCCACGAACTGCACCGCCAGGTCGCGCAGACCGAGGGGTACACGCTGGCCCGCCGTCTCAGCCGGCAGCCACGGGCCTCGATGCTCGGACGCCCGGCCGAGGTGCTGGTCACGGCGAGCGCTACGGAGATCAGGTCCAGCGAGTTCACCATCACGGTCCGCGTCCGGCCGTTCGGCGGCGACGAGGATCTCCCCATCAACGTGACCTGTCGGGTGTCCATTGAGGACAGCGCGACCGGCGAGCCGATGGAGTTGAGCAGCGCCGTTCGGGACGAGATCGTCGCCATCGAACGCGCGGCCGAGTACATAAGCTGACCCCATCGGGGTCACGTCCCGGGTCGGACCGGCGGCATCGCCGGCGGACGAGAAAGGTCGCCCAGGTCCAGCCGGGCCTGACCCCAGGCACGCGGCGCCACGCTGCTGGCGGTCAGGCCCGGTTCACCGCGTTGGCCTCGATCGCGTCGTGCACATATTGGGCCAATCCGGGCCGCTGGTCGTCGTAGTGCGCCCGGAACCGGTCGTCGGCCAGGTACATCTCCGCCAGGCCGACGTGGATGTCATAGGTGCACTCGTAGAAGTGCTCCGTGATGAGCGCCCGGTGCTCCTCGGCCAGGTCCATCGCCGGCTGGCTGGTCGCCGGAACGCCGGCCTCCAGCGCCTCGATGAACCGGCGCATCAGGTCGGCCCACCCACGCTGGATGCGCAGCCAGTCGTCCTTGGTGTAGCCCGCGACCCGCCGGGCCGACTCCCGGTAGGCATCGCCGTCACCCCAGCGCTCCCGGGCCTCCGGCTCGTATCGGTCGGGATCGAAATCACCGAATACCTCGAACTTTTCCTCGGGGCTCAGGCTGATGCCCATGGTCTGCGCCTCCAGCAGGTACTCGATGGCCGTCACCATCTCGCGCAGCCGCTCGATGCGCTGTACGAGCAGACCATGCTGGCGGCGCAGGTGCGTCGCCGGATCGGCGGCGGCGAGAATGGTCCGAATCTCCTCCAGGGTGAACCCCAGCTCCCGGTAGACCAGGATGAGCCGTAGTCGCTCCAGATCCGCGTCGTCGTAGCGGCGGTAGCCCCCACCCGTTCGACCGCTCGGCCGCAGCAGGCCGATGTCGTCGTAGTGGTGCAGCGTCCGTACGGTCACGCCGGCGATCTGGGCGACCTGGCTCACGGAGTACCCCATGCGCCCCAGCCTGCGCCATGACGCTACGTCAGAGTCAATAACTCTGGTGCTCGCTGGCGCTCGCACGGGCCTCGGCCCTTGATGCGTGGCCTTCCCTCCTCGCTCTGGTCGCTTCGCTCCCGGCGCTCGTCAGTCCAGGTCCACGCGGCCCGAGGCCGAATTCTGGGGCTCGCTCTGCCCGATTGCCCTCGCTGCGCTCGGGCCCGTCACTGCCAGCCGTACTTCTCCCGCAGTACTCGGGCGATCGCCTCGAACCGGGGCCGGGACAGGATGTCGCCCTCCCGCCGGATGCCGTCCTCCCGCACCAGCAGCACCCGGTCCAACCGGACCCAGCTCGGGCGCTGCTGCCGGTCCCAGGCGCCGGTGCCGAGGGCGTACCAGTGCGGCTGCCCGTCCCGCTCGGCGTTGCTGGACAGCATCAGGCCGAGCAGCGTCGCCCCGTCCCGCCCCACGACGAGCACCGGCCGGTCCTTGCCGCGAGCGGGATCCTCCTCGTACGGCACCCAGGCCCAGACGATCTCCCCTGGATCGGCCCGACCGTCGAGCTCCGGCGCGTAGACCAGGCGGCGTCCCCGGGCCGGCGGGGTGGTCACCACCCGGGCGCGCTGGCGCGGCGCGGGTGGCCGAGCCCGGACGGGGCGGTCGGCGTCAGGGCCCTCAGCGGCGGAGCGGGGTACTGGTGGCCGGCGCGCGGTCGGGGCACCACCTCGGGCCGGATCGGTCTGGCGCGCTGCCCGTACGGTCGGTGGCTTATCCGTCTCGGCGGGCGGGCGAGGGCGCAGCCCGAGCCGCGTCGCGAGTGCCGCGATCAACCGGCGCATGGGCAGACACTAGGATCGCCGAATGACGACAAGCAAGCCGGTGGTGCAGGTGCCAACGGGCGAACCGCCCGCCGATCTGGAGATCGTCGACCTCACGGTCGGCGACGGGGCCGAGGCCCGGGCGGGCCACACGGTGAGCGTGCACTACGTGGGTGTGGCGTTCTCTACTGGCAAAGAGTTCGATTCGTCGTGGAACCGGCGGCAGCCGTTCGCCTTCCGCCTCGGCGCGGGCGAGGTGATCGCCGGCTGGGACCAGGGGGTCGCGGGCATGCGGGTCGGCGGCCGCCGCCAGCTCACCATTCCCGCCCGGCTCGCCTACGGTGACCGGGGCGCTGGCGGGGTCATCAAGCCCGGCGAGACGCTGGTCTTCGTGGTGGACCTGCTCGGCGTGCGCTGAGCTAGGCCGTACGGTCGGTCACCGGGCCAGATCGGGACCGGGGCACCGGGGCTGGGTCATCGGGGCCGAATCATCGAGCCAGGGTGAGTTGCTCGCCCGGCTTGTACTCGTGGCGCCGGCCGTCGCGCAGCAGCCAGGCGGACTGTCGTCCGGCGACCGTGAAGGTCTCCGGCCCGCCAACGATGGCGGTGTCTTCGTCGATGCCGACGAGGTGCCCGCCATCGGCGCGGTAGTACGGGCGGGTCAGCACGTCCGGGACCCAGTCCAGCATGCGGTCGAAGTGCGGCAGCACCCGGATGTGCGGCAGCAAGCCGAGTCCGGGCTCACCGGGGTGGCCGGGCTCGCGCAGGTCCGGCACCAGCGCGGCCATGGCCATCGCGCCCGCGCTGCACCCGGCCAGCGCCGCTCCGGCCTGCCACTCGGCGACGATGGCGCTCCACAGTGGAGTGTCGCGCAGCACGCGGGCCAGCAGGGTCGGGTTGCCGCCCGAGAGGTAGATCAGCCCGGCCCCGGCGACCTGGGCCACGATGGTCGGGTCGGCCGCTTCCTCGCGGGTGCGGACGACCAGCGGCACCGCCTCGACGCCGAGCCGGGCCGCCTGGGCCTGGCCGAGCTGCACCCAGTAGGCGAGCCGCTCGGGACCCTCGGCGCTGGCCGCGGTCGGGATCTGGACGTAGCGCGGGGGCCGACCCGCGATCAACCCGGCCTCGACCTCGAGCATCGCCGGGGTGTACTCCCCGGAACCCACCAGCGCCAACGGACCCACGTCGGCCACTCTACGCACGCCGGCCGGCCCCGCTGACCGGGAGTTACCGCGCGGTAGCCATAATTCCGGAATGGACCCCCTCGTCTCTTACGACCTCGCCGACGGTGTCGCGACCCTCACCATGGACGACGGCAAGGTGAACGCCATGTCCCCGGCCATGGTGGCCGCGGTCAACGCGGCGCTGGACCGGGCCGAGGCGGACGGGGCCATCGTGGTGCTCGCCGGGCGACCCGGGGTGTTCTGTGCTGGCTTCGACCTGAAGACGCTCGCCGCCCAGGACGACGCCGCCGATCGCCTGGCCCTGGACGGCTTCGCCCTGGTGTCGCGGCTGGTGGCCTTCCCGACCCCAGTGGTCGCGGCGTGCTCGGGCCACGCGATCGCGCTGGGCGCCCTGCTCCTGGCCGCCTGTGACTACCGCCTCGGTGCGGTCGGAGACTACAAGCTGGCGATGAACGAGACGGCCATCGGCATCCCGTTGCCGGTGCCCGCGATCGAGCTGCTGCGCCAACGGCTGCACCCGTCGGTCCTGCACCGGGCGGTGAATCTCGCCGAGACATTCTCCCCCGCCGATGCCGTCGCCGCCGGGTGGTTGGACCGGGTGGTCGACGCCGACGACCTGCTCACCGCCGCCCGGGAGCACGCGCGCGGCCTGACCAGCCTGAACCTCGCCGCCTACCGGCTCACCAAGCAGCGGGCCTGGCAGTCCACAGTGGACAGCTTCGACAAGTACTTTGCGCAGGGCGCGAGGACGCGCGGCATCCTGCGCCCGCTGTCGGGATAGGCCGCTCCCCAGCTCGCCGGGTTGGCCGCCGTTGGCGTGGCCGGTCACACCGCGGTCGGCTCCGAGACCGGCGGCACCCCGGCCGCCTCGCCGGCCCGCGGCGCGGTGGCTGGCTTGCCGGCCGATCCCGGCGAAGTGGCCGGCTCGACGGCCGGGTGGTCGCCGCGCCGGTAAGCCGGCACCGCAGCGAGCACGATCAACACGGCCACCCCGCCTGCGGCGGCGAAGGCCCACTCCGCGCCCCAGCCGTCGATGATCGCGCCGGCGAAGGGCGCCCCGGCGGCGACCCCGATCGTGAACGCCGAGCCGAGCAGCCCGTTCGCCTCACCCCGCGCGGCCGGTGGCACGATCCGGGTCAGGTTGTCGTTGGCCGCCGTTACGCTCGGGGCACACAACACCCCGCTGGGCAGCAACGCCAGCATGATCCAGGGCCAGCTTGACGCCAGCCCGACCGGCATGGTCAGCGCGGCCATCGCGGCGACCAGGGTGAGCGCCGACACGGGCCGCCGGAGGGCGCCGAAGACCAGGCCACCGACCAGCGAGTAGCCGCACCACAGGGCGATCGCCAACCCGGCCCACTGCTGGACGCCGGCCGCCGTGAGGGTCGCCACGGCGGCGATCTCGGTCGCGCTGAGCACGAAGGTCGCCGCGGCGGCGGCGATCATCAGCGCGACTAGCTGCGGACGCAACCAGGTCCGCCGGCGCGGAGCCACGGCCGGGATCGTCT
>JADGGF010000756.1 GCA_019690055.1 Micromonosporaceae bacterium | reverse complement strand
GCAAAGCCGATGGCGCGCACCCACGTCACTCCACTGTGGATAGCGCACGCACAGGCCTGCTCCTCGAGGCCGATTACTGACGGGAGGCCAGGCCACGATCGTCAAGAGACATCGCACAGCCAGCCGACCTCGGTCGGCCCGCCCCGGGCACACCGGAACACCGCCGGCTCGCGGATCATCGGGATGCCGATGGCGCCCCAATCCGGATGTGGCGGCGTTGCCGCAGCCGGATGACGGTCATCGCGGCCGTGGACCCGGTCAGCACTACGGCGTAGCACACGGCGTGCAGCACCCCGCGCCGCAGGTAGCCGTCATCGGCCAGGTCGACGGCGTACGTGGCGAGTTCCCGGTTGGACCAGAACGGAAGCAGCCTCGCGTAGGACTGGGCGGGATCGACGAGGAACTGGAGCCCGATGGTCGTGATGAGCACCAGCGTGCCCTCCAGATCCCGGGGCGTCACCGCGCTGATCAATGTGCCGAAGGGCGCGGCCACGGCGACCGTCAACAGCAGTGAGAGCAGGACGGTGCCGTTGCGCGTCAGGTCCTGGTCGATCACGACCAGGGCGAAGTGCCCAGCGCGAGGACGGACCCGATGGCGGCCACGGCGCTCAACCGGCCGAGGTACAGCTCACCGGCCCGGTACCCGCCAAGGCGCAGACGGCGTTCGACGCCCTTAACCGCGTTGCTGGAGAACAGCGCGGCCGTGCTGATCGCCAGGCGAGGCCGAGGCTCACGAATCGGACCGCCAACCCGGTGCTGTCGCGGCGAACGAGATAGAACGCCAGGGGCATCAGGGCCAGCAGGCCCAGGACGGCGCGCCGGCGCCACAGGTCGCGCCCGGTCATCTCGGCCACCATGACGAGCCGGGTCATCGCGCTCCCCTCTCGGTGGCGCTCAGCTCGAGGACGCGGTCGACGCGGTCGAGCGAGTCGAGCATGTCGGTGATGACGACGACCGCCTTGCCCGCGTCCCGCCATTGACCCAGGTAGTGCCAGAAGTCGATGTATGAGCCGCGATCGAAGCCTTGGTACGGCTCATCGAGGAGCAGGATGTCCGCGTCGCCGAGCATCGCCAACGTCAGGTTCAGCTTCTGCTGGGTCCCCCCGGATAGGTGGCGGGCCTGGGCGCGCTGGCGGGCGTCCCAGTCGAGCCGGGCCGCGATGCGCCGTCCGCGCCGGCGAGCCTGCTGCCGGGTCAGCTCCCACCCCGCCCCGAAGAGGGCGAAGTGCTTGTCCGGCATCAGAAAGCCGAACAGCCCGACCTCCTGCGGGCAGTATCCGAGGCGTCCGTCGATGATGACCTCACCCGCGTCGGGGCTGAGGAGCCCGGCACATATCTTCAGGAGCGCCGATTTCCCCGCTCCGTTGGCTCCGACCACTGCCACCGCCTCACCGGCGTGCACGACCAGATCGACGTCCGTGAGCACCGCGCGCCGACCGTACGTCTTGGTGATGCCCCGAGCCTGCAGCCGTACGGGTCGGCGGTCCGTACCGCCGCCCCGAGTCTCCATCGACTCGGCTAG
>JADGGF010000755.1 GCA_019690055.1 Micromonosporaceae bacterium | reverse complement strand
TCGCCACCCTCGACAGCGCCAGTGTGATCAGGATCGGGCGCGACGAGGACAACGACATCGTCCTGCGCGACCTGTGGGTCTCCGGCAAGCACGCCGAGATCCGGCGTAAGGGTTCTGGCGTCGTACTGGTCGACCTCAACAGCACCAACGGCCTGCACTACAACGGCCGGCGAGTTCCTCGCGCCACGCTTTCACCGGGCGACGTGTTCACCATCGGTCGCCACGAGTTCCTCTGGGACGGCCGCGCCGTCTACCAGCACGACGACGCCGGACCGACGTCGGTCATCGCCGATGATCTGACCGTCCAGGTCAAGAAGGCGACACTGCTCGACGACGTGAGCTTCGTGCTGCGCCACGGCACCCTGCTGGCCGTCATCGGGCCCAGCGGCTGCGGCAAGTCGACCCTGCTGCGCAGCCTCACCGGGTTCCGCAAGCCGGCGATGGGCAACATCCTCTACGACGGCAAGGACCTCTACGAGCACTACTCGGAGCTGCGCTACCGGATCGGCATGGTGCCGCAGGACGACGTCCTGCACAACCAGCTCACCGTGCGGACCGCGCTGCGCTTCGCCGCGTCGCTGCGCTTCGCCACCGACGTCTCCCGCAAGGAGCGGTGGGCGCGCGTGAACGAAGTGATCGACCTGCTCGGCCTGACCCACCGCACCAAGCACCGCGTGGACAAGCTCTCCGGTGGCCAGCGCAAGCGGACCTCCGTGGCGCTGGAGCTGCTGACCGAGCCGTCCCTGCTCGCCCTCGACGAGCCGACCTCCGGCCTGGACCCCGCCCTCGACAAGGAGGTCATGCGGGAGCTGCGCCTGCTCGCCGACCGGGGCCGGACTATCGTCGTGGTCACCCACAGCGTGCTGCATCTCGATATTTGTGACTACGTACTGGTGATGTGCCTGGGCGGCCGGATGGGCTACTTCGGCCCGCCCAACGAGCTCCTGCCGTTCTTCGAGGCCACCGACTACGCCGACGTGTTCGACAAGGTCACCAACGAGGCGGCGTACTGGGCCCAGAAGTTCCGTGGCTCGGACATCTACCGGCGCTACGTCGGCGAACCGGGGGCCGAGCTGCTGGCGGCGAGCCAGCGCAAGCTCCTGGGCAACCTGGAGATGTCCGACCTCGACCCGACCTTCTCCCCGCTGCCGACCGCACGCGCCACCCGTCCTGCCCCGGCCAGCCCTCCGCCGAGCCGGACGGGATCGCTGTCGGCCGTGGCGGCCAAGCTCGCCGCCACCGAGGCTGCGGCGGTCGCCGCCGTGACGGCCACGCCGGCCCCCACGACCGAGGCCACCGCGATCCCGGCCCAGAGCGCTCCGGTCGACCCGGTGACGACCCCGGTCGACCCCACCAACCCCGAGTGGACGGTGCCGTCGTCGCTCATGGAACCGGAGCCGGCCACGGCCGACATGCCGCTCACCCCGGAGATGGCCGCGGCGATACCGGCGACCCACGCCGCACCCCCGACCACCACCGCCCCGACCACCGCCGGTACTGCCTCGTCGGGCACCGCCGGCCCGGCGTCGGC
>JADGGF010000754.1 GCA_019690055.1 Micromonosporaceae bacterium | reverse complement strand
TCGCGCCGGCGGTTGCCCTCGTGGATCCCAAGTTCCCGCACAACGTCGGGGCGGCTGTGCGGGCGGCGTCGTGCTACGGGATCCGGCAGGTCTGGTTCAGCGGGGATCGCGTGCAGCTGCGGGGCGCCCGCGGGTACCGCCTGCCCCGCGAGGAGCGCATGCGCGGCTACCAGGAGGTCGAGCTGCGCCACTCCGACTACTTCTTCGACGCCTTCGAGCGGGACGTCGTACCGGTCGCGGTCGAGGTGCGGGAAGGCTCCGAGTCGCTGATCGACTTCGAGCACCCGGAGAAGGCGCTCTATGTCTTTGGCGCCGAGGACGGCTCGCTCGGCAAGGCCGTGCTGCGGCACTGCCATCGGTTCGTGATCATCCCGACGCGGCACTGCACCAACCTGGCCGCAGCGGTCTACACGATGCTCTACGACCGGCACGCCAAGCGGGTCCGGGCCGGTCTCGAGGAGCCCCACCGCCTCGCCGAGCCGCGGGGCTCCTTCGTCGAGACCGACTCGATGATGGACGCCGTGGGCGTCACCTGGGGCCGCTGACCGTACGTCTGGTCGGGCCGAGCTTGACCTACCCGTCTTCTGAATCAGGGGCGACCAGCCGGTCGAGCATCGCGCGCAGGGGCCCGTGGTCGCCGCGTAGTGCGGCGATGGAGGCGTCGATGTTCTCGTCCCGGTCCAGCCGTGACCAGTCGACGGGCCAACCAGCGTCTTGCGAGAGCTGGAAGAAGAACGCCCGCTGCGTGCGGCCGTTGCCTTCACGGAAGGGATGGATCGCGTTGACCTCGGCCAGGTAATGGGTCAGTCGGTCCACAAATGCCTCGCGGGGCAAACCGCGTAGATGCTTCTCCATGGCCAGATGGAGGAAGACATCGTTGGCATAGGGCTCGATGAACTGCGGCAGGCAGAACATGTCGGTCTTCGCGATGGCGACGGTGCGGATCTCGCCTGCCCACGGGTAGAGCCGCCCGAAGATGCGCCGGTGGAACGCTCGGAGGTGCTCGAGGTCGTACTCTCCCGGCAGCCGTTCCGTGGCCAAAGCGGTGATCACCGCAAGGGTGAGGTCGGCCTCGGCGGCCTTGAGCGCGACTGGGTCGGTGATTCCCCAGAGGTTCCGCAGCACGCCGGTCTCGGGGTCGACGTACGGGTCGGTCACCGGGTCATCCCGTGCAGGGCCGCGATCTGCTCCTCCATCTCGCTGGTTGAAATGCGGCCGTGCACCCACTCGTCGATGATGACCTCGGCCTGGGCCGATACATCGAGTCCTTCGGCACGCAGTGACCCGAGGCCCTGCGCAACGGCTTGGCGTCGGCTGGCGACGAGTTCTTCGTAAACCTCGACAGGGATCATGACTGCCTCCGTCCGGCGATGAGAACCGAGAAAGACGGGTCGCCGGTCGCCATCCCTGAAGCTCTCGAGGATGCTCGGGAGCTGGGCCCGTGCCTCGCGGACCGACAGAACCTTGACTGGCATGCCCAAGTGTACCCCAACGTGTACACATATGGGGACACAAAAACGCCGCCGACCCAACTC
>JADGGF010000084.1 GCA_019690055.1 Micromonosporaceae bacterium | reverse complement strand
TGAATGGTATCTCCTGCCCGAGGCGGAGCGCCGGGCCCTGCTCGTCGAGCACGGCCAGCTGGCGCGCGACTACCCGGACGTCCAGGCCAACACGGTCGCTTCGTTCGCGCTGGGCGACTACGAGTGGTTGCTCGCGTTCGAGGCGGACGAGCTGCACCGCATCGTCGACCTGATGCGTGCGCTGCGCGCCGCCGGCGCCCGCCGGCACGTGCGCGAGGAGGTCCCGTTCTTCACCGGCCGCCGCCGCCCCATTCGGGAGATCGTCGCCGACCTGCCGTAGCCGCCGCTGCCGTCACCGTTGCGCGCGTAACCGCCACCCGCGCCCGGTGCGGCGGTGCGGTCGTCGCGCCCGCCCGCGCGAGTGTCCGCTCGCGCTCAGCGGATCAGGCTCTCCAGCAGCGTCGCCACGCCGTCCTCGTCGTTGCTCGGCAACACGTGATGCGCGACCGCGAGCACCTCGGGGTGCGCGTTGGCGACCGCGTAGGCCCGGCCCGCCCAGGCGAGCATGGGCAGATCGTTGGGCGCGTCGCCGACGGCCGCGACCTCGTCCGGGCTCACGCCCCACCGCGCGCACAGGTCGGCCAGCGCGGCGGCCTTGGACACGCCCGGCGCGGAGAGCTCGAGGATGGCCGGGTAGGTGAGGTCCGCCCGCCCGTGCCCGGCCGACCAGGTGCAGGCCACGAGGTCGGCGAGGTGCGACGACAACCGCGCCCAAGCGGCGGCGGGGTCGCCCGCGGGCACCAACGCCATCAGCTTCACCAGCGGCTCGGCGACCAGTTCGGCCCGCGTCTGTACCGGGTAACGCTCCGAGTCCAGCGTCGGCCGGTAGCTGTAGCCCACCTCGTGCAACACCCGGTGTCCGGTCTCCACCGCGAACGCGACCCCGGGTAGGAGATCGTCGATCCGCTTCATCACGTCGGCCGCCAGCGCCGGCAGCAGCGGCCGGGTGACGACCATCCGCCCGGTCACCAGGTCGTACTCGACGGCCCCGTTGGCGCAGATCGCGGCGTCGAAAAGGCGCTCGGCGCCGACGATGCGGTCCACGGTCCGGGCCGGCCGGGCGGTGGCCAGCACGATCCGGTAGCCGGCGGCCCGGGCGGAGCGCATCGCCATGCGAGTGCGCTCCGTCAGCCTCGAGTCGCCGTCGAGCAGGGTGCCGTCGAGGTCGGTCGCGAGGACCCGGGTCCGGCCGTTCATGACCCAGTCCGGCTAATCATCACACATGGCAATGGTTCGCTCCGGGTGCAGCGTGTCACCGTCGAACCCTACCGTCACCGTGACGTTGTCGACCACCATCGGCACGGCCACCCGGTTCTCGGCGGTGAAGTACACCGACTCCGGTGGCAGGCCACCCGCCGGCCCCGCGACGTGCGGGCTGAACGGGTCGTACGGGCAGCTCGCCACGGGGACCACGCCCTCGCGGCTGAGCAGCCCACGCCGGCTGCGGACGACCAGATCGGTTGCGCCGTCGGGATAGGTGAGCGCCACCACGGAGTAACCCTCGTCCGGCGACGTCGCCAGGACACGCTCGGCCGCGATGCGCCGGTCGCGGAAGGTGTCGCCGAGCGCGAGAACCGGCAGCCCCACCGAGAATGCCGGCACCGCCACCAGGGCCACCACGAGCCCGATCAGCGCCCGCCGGGCGGTGTGGGCCACCAGGAGCAGCCCGGTCGTGGCCACGAGCGCCCCGGCCAGCGTCAGGACCGCGACCGCGCCGCCCGTGGTGGCGAGCGGATGCAGCGCCGTGAGGCGCCAGGGGTTCCACAGGGCCGCCACCACCAGGGTCAGGCACACCGCGGCGAGCACGAGCAGGGCGACCGTGATGGGCCGGCGAGCCGGCGGGGCGAAGGAGGGCATGACCGCCATTGTGCCGCCAGGCGCCGCCGTCGCGCTCACCGGTATGAATGGCCAGGCGGCCCCGGGGAGCGGCGGAGTGGCCACGCACGGAGCGACATGGGGCAATTTGCCGCTTTATCGGCGCATTGGCACATGGGGAATGCCGTCCTCGATGTACTCCTCGCCGGCCACGGTGAAGCCGAACGACCGATAGAAGTCGACCAGATAGCTCTGGGCGTCCAGCACGCACGGACGGTCCCCCGTACGCGCCAGGGCAGCCTCCATCAGCCGACGGGACAGGCCGCGGCCCCGGGCGGAGGCGGCGGTGCACACCCGGCCGATGCGGGCACTCCCGTCAGGCTCGGCGAGGATCCGGACGTACGCCTGTGGGTTGGTCGGCTCCTCCGCGAGCCACAGGTGCCGTGTGGTCGGCTCGGTGTCGCGGCCGTCCAGATCCGGGTACGCACACGCCTGCTCGACGACGAAGACGTCCGAACGCAGCTTGAGCAGGGCGTACAGGGTCGTGGTGTCCAAATCGGCGAACGCGCGGTCGTAGAGGTGCATCCGGACATTCTGCTTCGCGCCCCGCGGTCGCTCCCACCTGGCCTCCCTCGGCCGGGTTTTCGTCTGTCCTCAGGGTTACCGGACCTGCGGTGGTCAGCTATCGGGCGCGGTCGCGACCGGTCCACCGGAAGTGGACGAAGAGGCGGCCGAAGTTGTCGGAGTCCTTCTCGACCCGGTGATAGAGCGCCCGGATCTCCTTCTGGGCCAGGAAACGCAGCACCCGCTTCTTGAGCGCGCCCGAGCCCTTGCCGGGAATGATCTCGACGAGCGTGGCCCGCTTCGCCACGGCCTCGGCGATGATGTCGTTCAGCGCCCGGTCGATGTCCGCGCTGCGGTTGTAGATGTCATGCAGGTCGAGCTTGAGCTTCACCCGTCCATTCTGGGCCCCCGCGGCGGGTGACGGACCGACGGCACCGCCCGGTGGCACGACACCATCAGGTGCATCCGACGCTGCCGGTCGGTGGTGTGGCGTCAGCCCCGGCCGGAACGAACTGACGCAGGCGTAATCTCGGTACGGCCCTCGGCTGTGTCGTGGTCAGGCGGTTCGCTGGTCCCGCCGGGCCACCGTATCGGCGGCGCGCCGCGCTCGCTTGGTCGCCCGCCACGATGTGTTGGCGGAGAGTGTCTCCTCGGCATCGTCCACGAAGGACAGATCCGCCTTGATGTGTCTCTCCGCGGCGCTGAGCAGCAGGCTCACCACAAGGTCGTCGGTGTGTTCGCGACGCAGCGTGGCCAGGTTGCGCAGCTCACGCAGCAGCAGTGCCCGCTGGTTGTTCAGGACCGTGTTCACTGTCGTCACGCGTCCACTGTGGACTGCAGCCATCAGCTTCAGAAAGAAGTCGTCCCGGAAGCCCGATGTCCGTGGGCTCGGGCTGTTCAGCCAGTCGGCGAGCTCGGCTCGGCCAGAGTCGGTGATCTCGTAGACCACGCGGTCGGGCTTGACCTCCTGGGCGACCTTGACCGACGTAACGAGATTGTCCCGCTCCAACCGATCGAGCACCTGGTAGAGGTGGCCGATGTTGAGCGCACCCCACTGGGGGCCGACCGACCGCTCGAACGCGGCCTTGAGTTCGTACCCGTAACTGGGTCCGTCGGCGAGTAACGCGAGCACGGCATGGTGGAGTGGCATGGTCACGCCTCCGGTCCCGAGGTTGGGAGTTGCATTGTGACAATGTATCGGGTGAAGATAGCCGGCACCAACGAGAGAAGGGGTGG
Organism: Micromonosporaceae bacterium; assembly: GCA_019690055.1. Classification (GTDB taxonomy): domain Bacteria; phylum Actinomycetota; class Actinomycetes; order Mycobacteriales; family Micromonosporaceae; genus DATBGZ01. Next base: position 8,137 of record JADGGF010000084.1, on the reverse strand, counting down.
GTCATGCTTCGGGTCGTCCTGGCCCAACTGCGCCAGCGCGCCGGGCGCACCACCGCGCTCCTGCTCGGTGTACTCATCGCGACGATGGGGTTCACCCTTCTCACTGGCAGTGCGGAGACCTCCCGGTTGCAGGTGATCGGGGAGGTGCAGGCCAACTTCCGGGCCGCCTACGACATCCTGGTCCGTCCACCGGGAACCCGCCTGCCGCTGGAGCAGGAGCTCGGACTGGTGCGACCGAACTTCCTGTCGGGCCAGTTCGGCGGGATCACCATGGACCAGTACGAGCAGATCGCGCACCTCCCCGGGGTCGAGGTCGCGGCGCCGATAGCGATGATTGGCTATGTAACGGCCTATGCGCCGGTCGATCTCGACCTGACCGACGCGGTCGACCCGAGCCTGCAGCGCCAGGTGATCCGGATCAAACCAACCTGGTCCGCCGCCACCGGACTGAGCGTGCACGAGGCGAAACCCGTGTACGTCTATGTGACGAGAAACGACGTGCTCTGGCGTCCAACGGAGACGGACGCGTGCGAGGGGACCATCGTCTCTGCAGTGGAGGTTCAGCCCGACGGCGAGGAGATTCCGCTGTGCCAGGGCGATGGCTCTGGTCCCACGCTGGGAGAGGTTAAGTACGGGCTCGACGTTGTGCGGCTGAGGCCGGACGGCACATTTGACCGCGGGCCCGACTTTCCGCATGCGCAGCAGCGACTCACCACGCGCCTGGTGTGGCCCATCGCCTTGCTGGTCGCCGCGATTGACCCGGCCGCCGAGGCGGACCTGGTGGGGCTTGACGCGGCGGTGACCGATGGCCGCTACCTCACCGCCGACGATCGTCCCATTGACGATCGCGACCTTTACAGTAGCTGGCTGTACACGAGAGTTCCCGTGCTCGCCACGACCACTCCCGGTCTGGACGAGGGCCTGACGGCCAGCATCGACCGGGTGGTTGGCGAGGCGGTGGAGGGTCTTCCTGGGGCCGCCTGGGGAGTCGCCCGTGAGGCACTCGATAGAGCGGGCGGCCAGCCGACCGATGTCGCTGTCGAGTACACGGCAACAGACGCATATCGACGGCTGCTGGCCGACGTACCCGGTGATGGTGCACCGTTCGGGAGCATGGTACCCATCGTCCGGTCGGGCGAGCCGAGGTACGCCGTGGCGGAGGACGGCTCGCTCACGCCGCAGCCGATCGACGTACAGCCGAGCGTCTTCGTCGACGAACGGCAACCGGGCTTCGTCGCGGGATGGTCGTGGCTGCTCGCGGACGGCGGATTCAGGCCGTTGCAGCAGGTCCCTCCGCCGGATCGGGCGCAACTGCTCTATGCGGACTGGGTCGGCAGTTTTGACCCGGCTAACCTGACCAGGTTCTCCGAACTGTCCGCCGTGCCGATGGAGACCTACTTCTCCCCACGAGCAACGGGCGCGGATGATCGGTCGCGCGAGTTGTTGCGTGACCAGGCGCTCGGGCCGGACAGCAACCCAGCCAGTTATCTCGCCACGCCACCCCAGCTGTTGACGTCGCTGTACGCCTTTCCGGGTCTCACCGATGCGCCGGCCCCGCTGTCGGCGATCCGGGTCCGCGTGGCCGGAGTAGAGGGCTTCAACGATCTCAGCCGTGAGAAGGTCCGCCTCGTCGCTGAGGCAATCACCGCCGCAACCGGCCTGGACGTGGACATCACCCTCGGCTCGTCGCCGACACTGCGCACCGTGAACCTCCCCGCCGGCAACTACGGCCGACCGGAGCTGCGCTTGGCCGAAGAGTGGAGCAAAAAGGGAACGGCTGCCGTGATCATCCAGGCGATCGACCGGAAAAGCGTCGTCCTCTTTGGACTGATCCTGGTCGTCTGTGTGCTGTTCCTCGGCAACGCGGTCTCGGCCGCCGTCCGGGACCGTCGCCGGGAGCTGGCCGTGCTCGCCTGCCTCGGGTGGTCCCGCCGGAGGTTGGCCAGCCTGATCGTCACCGAGGTGGTGATAGTGGGGCTGGTGGCGGGCGTCGCGTCGGTGGGGCTCGCGCTACCGCTGTCCAGCCTGGTCGGAGTGCGGCTCACCGTCCAGCACGCGCTGCTGGCCATCCCGGTGGCGGTTGGACTCGCCCTGATCGCGGCCCTGGTGCCGGCCTTACGCGCCGCCCGTACGCACCCGGCCGCCGCGATCCACGCCGCTGCGCGACCGCCGCGGCGTCGCCGAGTCCCCCGACGTCGCACCATCGCCGGGCTCGCCCGGGCGAACCTGTGGCGGGTCCCTGGCCGCACGGCCCTGGCGGCCGCGGCACTCGGCATCGGCGTGGGCGCGGTCACCATCCTGTGTGCGATCACCTGGACGTTCCATGGATCCGTGACCGGAACCCTGCTCGGCGATGCGGTATCGGTTCGGGTACGCGGCGTCGACATCGTCGCGGCCGTGGCGACCGCACTGCTCGGTGCGGCCGCGGTGGCCGACGTGCTCTACCTCAACATCCGGGACCGCGCCGCCGAGCTCGCTGCCCTGCGCGCCACCGGCTGGTCCGCCGCGGCGCTGGCTCGTCTCGTGACGTACGAGGGCCTCGGCATGGGACTGATCGGCGCACTCACGGGAGCGGCGGCCGGGATCGCCCTCGCCGTCGAGTTCGCCGGCACCGCCCCGACCGAACTGGTCTGGGTGACCACGGCCACGGTCACCGCCGGCCTGCTGCTGACCGGCTTAGCCGCGCTCGTCCCGGCGCTGCTGCAGCGGCGCATTCCCGTTTCCACCTTGCTCGCGGAGGAGTAGCCATGCCCACAGGGGCCGAGGTCGTCGCGACCGGACTGACCAAGACCTTCCGCTCGGGAGGATCACGGATCGTCGCGATCGAGGACCTGTCGCTCACAATCTCGCCTGGAACGATGACAGCGATCAGCGGCCCGTCCGGCTCGGGCAAGTCGACGCTGCTGCACCTCATCGGCGCGATCGAACGGGCCGACGCCGGATCCATCACAGTGGACGGACGCGAGGTGACCTCGCTGCGCCGACGCCAGCTCGACGCGTACCGAAGGACCGTCGGCTTCGTGTTCCAGCGCTACCACCTCCTGCCGACGCTTACCGCGCTGGACAACGTGCTCGCACCCGTACTGCCGTACCGCGTCAGGTTCGACAAGACCGCCCGCGCGCGGCAGTTGCTGGACGCGGTCGGCCTGGGCGGCCGGGAGCGTGCACTTCCGGGCCAGCTCTCCGGTGGACAACAACAGCGAGTAGCGATCGCCCGTGCCCTCATCGGAGAGCCCAGGCTGCTGCTGGCCGACGAGCCGACCGGCAACCTCGACTCGCGAACCGGGGAGCAGATTCTCGACCTGCTGGTCAAGCTGCGTGACCGGTACCCCGTCACCATCGTGATCGCCACCCATGAGCAGCACGTCGCCGCCCGCTGCGACCGACTGATCCGGCTCCGCGACGGACACATCGTCGACGACGTGGACCTGACCCAGGGCGGGGAGCCGGCCGACATCACGCTGGGCCGGATCGGCCGACTCCGCGTGTAGTTCGGTCCGCGACAGATCATCCATTATGGACGGCAGGTGGCGTTGGCAACTCCGGCTGGGTCAGAATGGCGAGATGCTGGAGCGCGCGAGCGAGGCGCTGCGCGGGGCGCAGCGGGTGGTGGTCTTCACCGGGGCCGGCATGTCGGCCGAGAGCGGGATCCCGACATTCCGCGACGCGATGACCGGGCTGTGGGCACGGTACGACCCCGCCGAGCTGGCCACGCCGCAGGCGTTCCGGGCCGACCCCGAGCTGGTGTGGGGCTGGTACGAGTGGCGCCGCGCCCTCGTCAGCCGCGCCCAGCCGAACGCTGGGCACGTGGCGGTGGCCGCGATCGAGGCGCACGTGCCGGGCACGGTGGTGGTCACGCAGAACGTCGACGACCTGCACGAGCGGGCCGGCTCGTCGGCGCCGATCCGCCTCCACGGCAGCCTCTTCGCCCCGCGCTGCTCGGCCTGCGCCGCCCCGGCGCCCGTGCCGGCGGTCGTGTCGACGGCGGTGTCCATCGGCACGCTGGCGGCCGACGGCGACGTCGATCCCGAGCCGGAGGGGCAGCGCCTCGCTCCGCCGATCTGCACGGGCTGCGGTGGCCTTGTGCGACCGGGTGTCGTGTGGTTCGGGGAGTCGCTGCCGGCCGACGCCCTGAAGGCCGCGGTCGATGCGGCGGCGCGGTGTGATCTGCTGCTGGCGGTCGGCACCTCCGGCGTGGTCTATCCGGCGGCGGAGATTCCGGAGGTCGCGGCTCGGCACGGCGCGATGGTCATCCAGATCAACCCCCAGCCGACCGCCCTCGATGGGATCGCCGCGCTGAACCTTCGGGGCAGCGCGGCGAGCGTGCTGCCTGCCCTCGTCGCCGCCGCCTGGCCCGGTCAGAAGTAGGGATGCGTCCAGGACCGGGCGAGGTGCTGCATTTCTCGGAAGATCCGACGATCCGCCGCTTCGTGCCTCGTCCTTCCACCAACCCGCGCGTCGATCAGCCGTACGTCTGGGCGGTGGACCACGCGCGGTGCCCGGATTACTGGTTTCCGCGGGAGTGCCCGCGGGCGATGGCCTGGGTGACACCGTCCACATCGGAGGCTGACCGGATGCTGATCCTCGGCCCCGGCGGGGGCGACCGCGTGCACGCGATCGAGTACGGCTGGCTGGAGGCGATGCGGACCGTGCGCCTGTGGGCGTACCGGCTGCCGGCCGCGGTGTTCCGGCCGTTCGGTGAGACCAGGCACGCCATGGTCGCGAACGAGCCGGTCGAGCCGCTCGGACCGCCCGAGCCGGTCGGCGACCTGCTGGCGCTGCACGCCGCGGCCGGCATTCAGCTGCGTGTCCTTAACAACCTGTGGCCGTTCTGGGACGCGGTGATCACCACGAGCCTCGGGTTCAGCGGCATCCGCCTGCGCAACGCCCTACCCCGGCCCGAGAAATGATGGAGTGGCCCCACGGACCGGGTCTACACATCGACGAGGAGTATCGCGTCGTTGGCGAGGTTCACGTCCGGTGTCGGGCCACCCGGCTCGTATGGCGTCGCCATCAGCGTTCGTCGGCCGTCGATGCGGAAGCGCTCGCCGGGTTCGATGACAGCGCCATTGGCGAGCATCCGGCCGAGATGGTTGAGTATCTGTCCGGTTTCGTGGATGAGGTCCGCCGGCACACCCGCGATCAGGTCCGGCCGACCGAACTTGATCATCCCTCGGGTGTGGACCGCGTGGCCGAACCCGGGCACGGGCTCCGTCTCGGCCGTGATGCTGATCTCATGCTGGATGGTGAACGGTCGGTCGGGCGCGAGGGCGGCGACCTCCGAACCGGCGTGCCACGTGGCCGCGTAGACGTCGAGCACGGTGACGTTGCCGGCCTGGGCGATGCTGCTCGCGACGGCCCAGGCGAGCTGGAGATGCGTGAGATCGGTGGGATCGTCGACATCGATGTCGATGACGTAGCAGCAGGTCGCGGCGTCGACCACGCTCATATCGATGTTCTGGACAGCCGCGACGGTCCGCAGCGGGCCGTGACGCCAGCCGTCGAACCACTCGGGCTGGTCGGCGTACTGGACGAGGTTGACCCGCACGGCCGACACCGGCGCCGACGGCGGAGCCGCCACGGCCAGCTCGGGCGGACTGAGCATCTCCCGGTCGGCGAAGGCGACCAGCAGGAACGCCGCCCGCCGGCCCGTGGGCTGGAAGGCGGGTCGCGGCCAGGCAGCGATGGTCATCGCAGAAGCCTCGCACACCCGCCGCCGGAGCGCACGCCGCCAGCGTCACCCGTCGCGGCCGCGGTCCCGTGACAACCGCCGGATGTGGGCGAGCATCTCGTCCACGCAGGGGCGGACCCGAACCCGCAGGTCGTCGCTCCACGTCTCGGTCTCGTACGTCCGGGTGAGGTAGAGCTGGCGGGCGTGCTCAAGAACCGGCCGGTGCTCTGGCGCGAGGCGGGGCTGCGCCCAGGCGGCAGCGACGTCCTTCGAGCGGACTTCGCCGGTGCCGAGCGTCGTCCAGATTCGGGCCAGGGTCAGCAGAACGTTGCGGGTGTCGCCCGGCAGGTCCGCGAGCAGAGGGTCCAGATCAGCCAGGCTGGCCCGGGCCAGGTCGGCCGGCGGCACGGGGTCGAGCACCTGGGCCGGCGGGGGTCCGGCCAGCGGCCGGTCGCCGGCGAGCGTGATCGCGATCGCCAGCGCCAGGCCGGGCATCGGCTCGGGCTGGGGGAGCCGGCCGGCCTCATACTCGCTGCGGAGCCACTCGCCGTACAGGAAGTCGCCCAGCGGCGGCCAGCGCCACGGGCGTACCTCGGACTGCACCACGACCGTGAGCTCCACCGGCCGTTCTCCGGCCGTGGACCCGGAGACCGCCATGAGCCCGGCCACGAGCGACCTCCGCTGGTCCTCGTCCAGGCTTCGCCGGGCGACGACGAGGACGTCCAGGTCGCTGGCTGGCTTGAGCCCACCGAGCACGGACGATCCATGGAGATAGATTCCGACGAGGTCCGGCCCGGCGATGTCCGTCACCAGGCGGGCGACCGCGCGACGTTGGGCCACCCTGGCAGCTTCACCGACGGGCCCGGCTCGCCGCAGCTGAATATCCGGACCTGACCCGACATGGCCAGCCGTTGACGCGACAAATCCGGTCAGGCGACCGACTCGAAGAAGTCGAGCACGGCCGTGGCGAAGGCGTCGTTGAGCTGGGGTACGTGGTAGCTGCCCTGCAGGCTCCACAGCTCGACCCGGCTGCCGTCCCGACAACCGCGGTAGACAGTGACGACCGTTTCTGCCCCGCTGACCGCGTCGTCCAGGTCCATCGGCGGCGTGCTCGTGTCGGCCGCCTCGGAGCACCCGTTCAGCTCACGCCACTGCGCCACCGTGTTCTCGGCGCCCGGGTAGACCCGGCCGCCGCTGAACACACCGCCCCGGTAGTTGACGGTCTCGTCGGCCGTGCCGTGGATCTGCAGGACGCTGACGGGCCGGGATGGGCGGCAGAGCGACGGATCCGCCCAGAGGACGCCGGCCAGCGAGGCGATCGCGGTGATCTGGTCGGCGTGGTCGCACGCCATGCGGTGCGACATGTACCCGCCGTTGGAGTGCCCCACGAAGAAGACCCGGTCGGCATCGACCGAATACGATTCCTTCACCCGCTCGATGAGGTGGCTCAGGTACGTCGAGTCGTCGACGCCGGAGCGGTACAGATCGCAGCAGGCGTTGGTGGCGTTCCAGAACTGGTCCCCGCGCCGGTCGGTCGTGCCGTCGGGCAACGCGTAGAGGAAGCCGCGCTGCTCGGCGTGGGGCTCGAGCTTGAAGTACGACTGCAGCTCCGCCGAGTTGGAGGTGTAGCCGTGCAGCGCGACGACCAGGGGCGCCGGGTTCGATGCGTTGTAGGAGCTTGGTACGTAGAGGCGGAACGGCCGGCCGTCCACCTCGAGGGTCACCGTGTTGGTGTCGGTCGAAGAAGTCGTCGGGTCCGAGGTGGCCGACCCGCCAGCCTCGTCACTCGTGCAGGCGACCGCGACCGGCAGCAGCGCGACCAGCGTCAGTACAGCCCAAGTAAGCCTTCTCATGTCCTGCTCTCCCCGTGATGGTGAGACATGGCCGTACGACGCCGGACGGCTGCCGCCGACAGGCTACCGGCCGGTCCGGACCGGATCAAACTCCGTCCACGTCGATGAGCTCCAGGCTGACCGTCGCGACATCCCCGACCTCGAGATCCTCGGCCGTGCGGACCGCCCGTTTGACCGGCAGCACGTAGCAGCCGCGAGCGCTGTCGGGAAATATCGAGGTGGTCCAGGTGCTGCCGCCGATCGTGGCCCGCACCCGCACGGACCCGAAGCCGCGCCGCGGTCCGTGGTGACGCTCGCGAATCTCCTCGGATGCTTCCGAAGGCACACTGACGAAGACCCAGCTGTCGCTGCGCCGGGCGTCCCACCGCCACAGTTCGGCGTCGAAGTCGACGATCACGGCACGAGCGTGACATACCAGCCCGACATTCTTGTGGCCGGCTCATCCAGCCGGCTCATCGACCTGTGGCGGCCGCGCCGTAGCGGGCCCGGGCGCGTCGAGGCCGGCGTAGGGGCGTTCGCCGGCAGCGTGAGGTTCGCTGGTCCGCGGACGTTCGCTGGCCCGCGGACGTTCGCTGGCCCACGGACGTTCGCTGGCCCACGGACGTTCGCTGGC
>JADGGF010000083.1 GCA_019690055.1 Micromonosporaceae bacterium | reverse complement strand
CCGCCCGCCCGCGCGCCCAAACACGCCGCCCCGGCCGCCACGGCGGCCGGGACGACCGCGCGGACGGGCAAGGTGTCGGCGGCCGCGGCCCGGGCGGCCGCGGCGGCAGGCGGTCGAAAGACGAGAAAGGACCACGAGCGATGACCATCGGTCAGGTCAACATTCTCGATGGAAACACGTTCGTTGTCTGCGACAAGCAGGGTGACATCGACGCCACTCCGGAGGACACCAGCGGCCTGTTCTCCTTCGACACCCGGTTCCTGTCGAAGTGGATCCTCACGATCAACGGCCAGCGGCTCAACTCGCTCTCCGTCGACGACCTGCAGTACTTCGAGAGCCGGTTCTTCCTCGCCCCGGGCACCGGCAGCATCTACGTCAACGCCACGCTGTCGGTGGTCCGCCGACGCGCGGTCGGCGACGGGTTTCACGAGGAGCTGACGCTGCTCAACCACGCCGAGGAGCCCGCCGATGTGGTGGTCCGAGTCGATGCCGACGCGGACTTCGCCGATCTGTTCGAGGTCAAGGACAGCATCGGCAAGAAGGGCCGCTACTACCACCGCGTGGGTTCGGACCACCTGCTCATCGGCTACGAGCGGGAGACCTTCCACCGGGAAACCCTGATCACCTCGTCGGAGCCGGCCAAGTTCGACGAACGGGGATTGACCATCACGGTCCACATCGGACCGCACTCCGAGTGGACCACCGACCTGAACGTGGTCACCTCCCTGCTCGGCTGGGGCAAGCGCATCACGCAGCCCAAGTACGGTCACGCCGGCCGCAAGGAGCGGCCCATGGCCGAGAGCCTGCGCCGCTGGATCGATGACGCGCCCCGGCTGGAGACCGACCGCGAGAGCCTGCGCTCGACCTACCGGCGCAGCCTGGTCGACCTCGCCGCCCTGCGGTTCAACCCACCGATCGGCCCCGGGGCGAGCCTGCCCGCCGCGGGCCTGCCGTGGTTCATGGCCGTGTTCGGCCGCGACGCCATCATCACCAGCCTGCAGGCGCTGCCGTTCACGCCGGAGCTGGCGGCGACGACCCTGCTGGCGCTCGGCGCCCTGCAAGGCGTCCGCATCGACGACTTCCGGGAGGAGGAGCCGGGCCGGATCCTGCACGAGATCCGGTACGGCGAGACGGCGGCGTTCGAGGAGCAGCCCCACTCGCCGTACTACGGCAACGCCGATGCCACGGCGCTGTACGTCGTGCTGCTGGACGAGTACGAGCGGTGGACCGCCGACACGGAGCTGGTCAAGGCCTGCGAGCCGTACGCTCGAGCCGCGCTGCGCTGGATCGATGAGTACGGTGACCGGCAGGGCAACGGCTACGTCTCCTACCAACGGACCAATGAAAAGACCGGCCTGGAGAACCAGTGCTGGAAGGACTCGTGGGACGCCATCAGCTACCACGACGGCCGGCTGCCGGGCTTCCCGCGGGCGACCTGCGAGCTGCAGGGGTACGCCTACGACGCCAAGTTTCGCGGGGCCCGGCTGGCCCGCTACGTCTGGGACGACCAGGAGCTGGCCCGCCGTCTCGATCAGGAGGCGCGCGACCTGCGGCGCCGTTTCAACAGCGACTTCTGGATCTCTGATGGCGGATACTTCGCGGTGGCCCTCGAGGCCGACGGGACCAAGGTCGACTCGCTCACGTCGAACATCGGACACCTGCTGTGGAGCGGGATCGTCGATCCGCACAAGGCCCGCTCGATCGTGCGACACCTGATGGGACCGAGGCTCTTCTCCGGCTGGGGGGTCCGCACCCTGGCCGAGGGCGAGGCCCGGTACAACCCGATCGGCTACCACAACGGCACGGTGTGGCCGTTCGACAACTCGATCATCGCCTGGGGTCTGCGCCGCTACGGCTACAAGCAGGAGGCGGCCCGGGTCGCCTCGGCCATGCTCGACGCCGCCGAATATTTCGACGGCCGGCTCCCGGAGGCGTTCGCCGGGTACGACCGCTCGTTCACCCAGTACCCGGTCGAGTACCCGACGGCGTGCAGCCCGCAGGCCTGGTCCACGGGAACTCCGTTGCTGCTGCTGCGCACCATGCTCGGGCTCAACACGAGCGGCCAGTTCCTCGTCACCGACCCGGCCGTGCCGCCGGACATCGGCTACATCGCCCTGCTCGACATCCCCGGCCGCTGGGGGCGTATCGACGCCTTCGGCCGCGGCCGGCCGTACACCGAATACCGCGGCCGGAGCTGGGTCCGCCCCGACCGACGCTGACGGCAACGGGCCGTGCGCGTGGCCACGGCCGGCGCCGGGTCAGTCGGGCAGCATCGGGAGCGTGAGGCCGCCGTCGCCGCCGACCAATGAGCCGCGCGTGACAGCCGATGAGCCGAACCGGTCGCGGATGCGGTCGAGGGCCCGGTCCAGCTCGGGCCCGCTGTCACCGTCGAACGGCAGCTCGGGCTGCCAGGCCGCGCCGTCGCTCAGGTTCATCACGGCCACTCCGATCAGCGTGAGGCCTCGACGCTCGATCAGCGGCCTGGCCTCGCCGAGCAGGGACCGCAGCGCCCGCAGCACCGTCGGCGTGTGCGACGTGGGCCGGGGCAGCGTGTGTGACCGGGACGCCCGGGTGAAGTCGTCGAACCGCACCCGCAGCACCACCGTGCGGCCGGCGCGGCCGGACGCCCGCAGGCGTCGCGTGACGCGGTCCACCAACCCGGCGGCGATCGCCTCGATCTCCTCGGTCGAGCGCCGACCCCGGCCCAGCGCCTGCTGAGCACCGACGGAGGCGCGACGGCGGCCGGTCTGCACCGGGCGCGGGTCGCGCCCATGGGCGAGCGCGTGCAGGTGCCGCCCGGTCGCCTTGCCGAGCAGGCCGATCAGCGCCGCCTCGCCGACCTCGGCCACCTGGCCCACCGTCCGCAGGCCGAACCCGTGCAGCCGGCGGGCCGTGACCGGGCCGACGCCCCACAGCCGCTCGACGGGCAGCGGCCAGAGGAACTCCCGCTCGCCCTCGGGCGGCACGACGAGCAGACCATCCGGCTTGGCGACGCCGCTGGCCACCTTGGCCAGGAACTTGGTGCGGGCGATCCCGATGGTGATGGGCAACCCCACCTCATGGAGCACCCGCCGCTTGAGGCGGGCCGCGATCCGCTCCGGTGAACCCGCGAGCCGGCGCAGCCCACGGACATCGAGGAACGCCTCATCGATCGACAACGCTTCGACGATCGGCGTGGTGTCACGAAAGATCGCGAAGACCGCCCGGCTCGCCTCGAGGTAGGCCGCGAACCGCGGGGGCACCGTCACGGCCTGGGGGCACAGCCGCTGCGCCTGCCGGACCCCCATGGCGGTGCGGACGCCGAACCGCTTCGCCTCGTAGCTGGCGGCCAGCACGACGCCGGCACCGACGATGACCGGCCGGCCCCGCAACGCCGTGTCGTCGCGCTGCTCCACCGAGGCGTAGAAGGCGTCGAGATCCGCGTGCAGGATCCCCGCGCCCTCGGTCGGGCCCGAACGCCACGGTGCCGCCATAGCACATATGTTCGCACACCGCTGCGCGCCTTCGCGAGGCCGTACCCAGCGGGCGGAAACCGCGCCACCTGGGCGTACGAGGCGGGGGAAGTACGCCCGGAAAACCGGTAGTCCAGACTGATTGCCGTGGACGTACGGCTGTTCGGCGAAGTCTTCGTGACCCTGTTGGTGATCATCGATCCACCCGGCATGCTGCCGATCTTCCTGGCGCTGACCCGCACCATGCCCCCGCGGGAGCGGACCCGCGCGGCGTGGATGGCGGTCGCGCTCGCCGCCGGGGTCATCGTGGTCTTCGCCGTGGCCGGCCGGCAGATCCTCGACTACCTCGGCGTCGACCTGCCCGCCCTGCAGGCGGCCGGCGGCCTGTTGCTGCTGCTCGTGGCGCTGGAGCTGCTCACCGGCCGATCCGACGACCCCCGGCGCCAGGTCACCTCGAACGTGGCCCTGGTGCCGCTGGGGACGCCCCTGATGGCCGGTCCCGGGGCCATCGTGGCCACCATGCTCTTCGTCCAGCAGGCCGCGGACACCACCGACTACCTCGCCATCTCGGCGGGCATGGTGCTCGTCTTCGTTCTCACCTGGCTGCTACTGCGCTTCTCCAACCTCATGGTGCGCGTGCTGCGCCCAGGCGGAATCGAGGTACTTACCCGTATCTCCGGGCTGCTACTCGCCGCCATCGCGGTCCAACTGGTCGCCGACGCGATCTTCGCCTTCGTCCGGGCCTTCAGCGCCGTGTCCTAGGCTCGACCAGTGCCGCAGGTGCGGTTGCATGGAGTCTTCTCGCCGGGTATGTGCAACCACTCTCGGGGCTTGGCCCTGGCATCTGCGACGCGTATGGTCAGATCCCATGATGGTGTTCGGTCCCGTACGCCGCAGGCTCGCCGCCGCCGTGGCTACTGCCGCCGTGGCCGCCGCCCTGACCGGATGCTCGTCGCCGGCTACGCCGGAACCGTCCGGCTCCACCGCGGTCGGCGGCACCATCACGGTCTTCGCCGCCGCGTCGCTGACGGACGTATTCGAGGACATCGCCGAGGACTTCGAAGCCGCCCACCCCGGAGCCCGGCTGGAGTTCAACTTCGCCGGCAGCTCGGCGCTGGCCACCCAGATCAACGAGGGCGCACCGGCGGACGTGTTCGCATCGGCCAGCCCGGCCACCATGAAGACGGTGGCCGACGCGGGCAACACCGACGGCGAGCCCGTCGTCTTCGTCCGCAACCAGCTCGTCATCGCTGTGGAGGCGGGCAACCCGAAGGGCATCACGGGTCTTGCGGACCTCACCAAGCCCGGCATCACCGTGGCGCTGTGCGCGGAGCAGGTCCCGTGCGGGGCCGCGGCGAAGACGGCGATCGAGGCGTCCGGCCTGACCATCACGCCGGTGTCGTACGAGGAGAACGTACGCGCCGCACTATCCAAGGTGTCTCTCGGCGAGGTCGACGCCGCACTGGTCTACCGCACCGACGCCGCCGTCGGCGACGCGGTCGAGGCCGTGGACTTCCCCGAGTCGGCCAAGGCGATCAACGATTACCTCATCGCGGTGCTCAAGGACGCGCCGAACAAGGCCGCCGCCGAAGCGTTCGTCGCGTGGGTACTCTCGGCGGACGGCACCGCGGTACTCACCAGGTACGGTTTCCAACTGCCGTAGGCTCCCATGGTCACCGACACGTCCTCCGGCACCGGCCCCTCCGCCCTCGACTCGCCAACCTCTACAGTGGACCGTCGGCGGCCGGCTCGCCGACTGGCCCGTCGCCGGGTTCCGGCCCCCCTGGCGTTGCCGGCGGCGGTCGCGTTGGCGTTCCTGGTGCTGCCGCTGGTCGGACTCTTCGTCCGCGCCCCCTGGCCCACGTTGCCCCAGCGACTCACCGAGCCCGAGGTGCTGGCCGCGCTGCGGCTGTCGCTGGTCGCCGCGACACTGGCCACCGCCGTCTGCCTGGTCCTCGGGGTGCCGCTGGCCTGGCTGCTCGCCCGGGTCGACTTCCCCGGTCGACGGTTGGCCCGGGCGCTGGTCACCGTGCCGCTGGTCCTGCCACCCGTGGTCGGTGGTCTGGCGTTGCTGCTGCTGCTCGGCCGGCGGGGCATCATCGGCCAGTGGTTGGACAAGTGGTTCGATGCGACGATCCCGTTCACCACCAGCGCGGTCGTCATCGCCGAGGCGTTCGTGGCCATGCCGTTCCTGGTCATCGCGGTCGAGGGCGCGCTGCGGGGCGTGGACGACCGGTACGAGGAGGCCGCGGCCACGCTCGGCGCGAGCCGGTGGACGACCTTCCGGCGGGTCACGCTGCCGCTCGTCGCGCCCGGCATCGCGGCCGGTTCGGTCCTGTGCTGGGCGCGCGCGCTCGGCGAGTTCGGGGCGACGATCACCTTCGCCGGCAACTTCCCCGGGCGCACCCAGACCATGCCGCTGAGCGTCTACCTGCTCCTGGAGACCGATCCGCCCGCCGCGATCGTGCTCAGCCTCGTGCTGCTCGCCGTCAGCGTCGCCATCCTCGTCGCCCTGCGGGAGAAGTGGATCGGCAGCCCGGCATGACCACAGTGGACAATCCGAATTCCCCTCCGCCCGCGGCCGACCGCGCGGCGTCCGCGGTCGGGCTGCGCGCCCATCTGGTCGTCGAGCGTACGGCGTTCCGTCTCGACATCGACCTGACCGTGGCGCCGGGTGAGGTGGTGGCCCTGCTCGGACCCAACGGAGCCGGCAAGACCACGGCACTGCGGGCCCTGGCCGGCCTGACCCCGCTCACCGACGGTCGCATCGACCTGGACGGAACCTGCCTGGACGACGCCGCCGGCACCTTCGTCCCGCCCGAGCGGCGCGGCGTCGGCGTCGTGTTCCAGGACTATTTGCTCTTCCCTCACCTGTCCGCGCTGGAGAACGTCGCGTTCGGCCCCCGCTGCCGAGGTGCGTCCCGGACCCAGGCCCGGGCGATCGCGCACGAATGGCTGGCCCGTGTCGGCCTCGCCGACGTGGCCGGCCGGCGACCCCGCCAGCTCTCCGGCGGCCAGGCCCAACGCGTCGCCCTCGCCCGGGCACTCGCCCTGCGGCCGGCGCTGCTCCTGCTCGACGAACCGCTGGCCGCCCTCGACGCGCGTACGCGGCTGGACACCCGGGCCGAGCTGCACCGCCACCTCGCCGACCACCCCGGAGCGACCCTCGTCGTCACCCACGACCCCCTCGACGCCTTCGTGCTGGCCGACCGGCTCGTCATCATCGAGAACGGCCGCGTCGTACAGGAAGGCGACGCCGCCACCGTCACCGCCCGCCCGCGCACCGACTACGTCGCGCGGCTGGTCGGCCTCAACCTCTACCGCGGCCGCGCCGACGGCCACACCGTCGCGCTCCCCACCGGCATGGCCCTCACGACCGCCGACACCGTGCACGGCGACGCCTTCGTGGCCTTCCCACCCGCCGCAGTCGCCCTCCATTCCGACCCGCTCCAGGGCAGCCCCCGCAACACCTGGTCGGCCACGGTCACCGGGGTCACCCGTCACGGCGACAACATCCGGGTCCAACTCGCCGGGGGACCGGGCGAGGCATCCGCCGACATAACTCCCGCCGCGGCCGCCGCCCTGAGACTCGAGCCAGGGCAACAACTCTGGGCCGCCGTCAAAGCAACCGAGACCCGCGCCTACCCCGCCGGCTGACATCCCGGCGGTTGGGCGGCGCACGTGCCCGGAAAGCGACTTCCCGGGCCATGACGGGAGGCGTACCTGCCCAAGAAGTCACTTTCTGGGCCATGGCGAGAGGCATGAGTGCCCAGAAAGTGACTTTCTGGGCTGGTTCTGACGCCATCTTTCTGGTTTTCGACGCCGGGCGAGCAACCTGCCCGGTGGGTCGTTACGACACTCCTACGAGCGCTCACCAGACACCATCAACCGTTGCCGGTAGGCCCAGGAGGGACAGCGTGTGAAGGCGCACGAGGAAGCGGAGTTCCGCCACTACGTCGCGGCGCGGATGGACCGTCTGCGACGGACAGCGTTCCTGTACTGCCGGGACTGGCACACCGCAGATGACCTTGTCGGCACGACGCTGGTGAAGCTCTACGAGCACTGGCGCCGCGCGCAACAGGCGGAGAACCTTGACGCCTACGTGCACGGCATCCTCGCCCATGCCTGGCTCGACGAGCGGCGCAAGCCGTGGCGGCGGGAGCACACGGTCGAGGACCCGCCCGAGCAGGTACAGCCCGTAACCCCACACAGCGACGGGGACCTGCTCGCCCTGCTCGCAGAGCTGCCCCCGCGTCGACGAGCCTGCCTTGTCCTCCGCTTCTACTGCGACCTGTCGGTCGAACAGACCGCCGAGATCCTCGGCGTCTCCACCGGAACCGTCAAGAGCCAGACCGCGCGAGCCCTCGAGGCGCTGCGCGGACCGGCCACTGAGCTGTATTACAGGAGTAACAATGCGTGACATCCTCGATGCGGCCATCGGGGCACCGCCCACCAGCACGGTCGACATCGACCGGGTGGTCGCGGCCGGCCGTCGGCGTACCCGGCTGCGTCGCCTCGCCATGATCAGCCCCGCGGTTCCGGCCGTGGCGGCCGTCGCCGTGGTGCTGGCCACCCTCGGGGGATCGCCCACGGCACCGACCGACCCGATCCAGGCGCAGCCCGGGACGGAAGCCTCCGGTACGCCGGGCGTGGCCCCGGTCTACGACGAAACGCCGGAGCAGACCCGGCAGCGCCTCGCGACCGCGCTGGCGGACGGGCTCGCCGCTGCCCTCCCCGGCGTCGAGCTCACCAACTGGCCGACGGGCCAGGCCGGCGTGGTGCTCTCCGTGAGCGACGACCTCGGGCGGTACGAAAGCAGCACCGTTCTGACGACCGCGGCCGGGAAGGGCCAGCTGTCCTTCGTGTCGTGGCGGGGCGGCCGTACTCCGGAGTTCGAGATGCCGACGCCCCTCCCGGCGGGCGCCCCCAGGCCGATCATGTGGTTCGACGCATGCTCCCAGGTGCCGGCCCACGACGCGTTCACCTCCGAGGGGTACCGCGTGGTGACCGAGTGCGAGGAGAGTGTCGGTGCCGAGGGGCAGACGATCGTGGTCACGAGCGAAAGGTGCGTCGACTGCCCGGGCCAGCCCGCCATCATGCGCCGTGACGCGTACGTGACCTGGACGAACGCCAAGGTGCTCGTGGCGATCGTCAACGCCCTGAAGTCCGACGAGCCCGGTACGACGCCTCTGGCGGAGCTCCTACTGACCAAGGAGCAGTTGGTCACCATCGCCAGCGACCCTGAGCTCACCGTCGCCGGCTGAGCGACGCTGACTCACGACGCCGCCCGAGCGGCACCGGCCCATCACCCCCAGCCGAGACCCCTACTCGGCTGGGGGTTCACCGTTCTCCACCATCGCCGTAACGTCGCTCAGTCTCGTGTCAGCAGGACTACTGGGATGCGGCGTTCGCAGGCGCGGGCGAGGCGTTGGTCGGCCGTGAGCAACGGCAGGCGCAGGTACTCGGCGAGTGCGACGTAAACCGCGTCGTACGTGGAAAGGTAGTCGCGGAGCGCCCACGCCGCCGACAGGAGGTTCCGATCGGCGTGCAGCACGACGGCGGCGCCGACGCCGTCAACCATCTGCCCGGCGTAGACGCGCGCCTGCTCTTGGGGAAGGTGCCCGTGCCGCGCGAGTCGGTCGAACGTCCGAACCACCTCGACCGCCATGTGCGCGGGTGCGTGCCACTCCGGCGCCAGGGAAAGGTGAGCACGCGCGGCGTCGCCCATGGGTCCTTGGTCGCCGATCGCCGCGACCATGGCGGTGGCGTCGACAATCACCGGGGGTACTCGCCCACGTTGGGGCCGTCGGCGCAAGAGCGAACACGGACCTCGTGTACGCGCAGGCCACCGTAACCGTCGTCGTCCCCGTCTCCGGGAGGCCCACAGCCGCTGGTCCTAAGTGGACTGCACCGACGCCTCGGCGTGACCGGTACTGGCTGCCTATCCCGGCGTCCTGCCTTGTCCCCGACGGCCGCGCCGGCGTCGCACAGGTTCCGGTGGACCGATGACCGCCGACCCGCCACACTGGACATCTGGCCAGCCGAGTAGATTGGTGGAGATCACTCTCAAGGGGAGGCGCTGTGGCGACGGCGGCGTGGCAGGCGGCCGCGATCGCGCTCGCGATCGGTTTTCTCATCGGCGCGGAGCGGGAACGAGACGGCGGGCCCGCCGGTGTCCGGACCTTCGCGCTGGCCGGTCTCGCCGGGACGATCGCCGCCCTGCTGCATCCGCTGGTGCTCGCGGCCGCCGTCGCCGGAGCCGCGGTGCTGATGGCGGCCGGTTACCTGCGCCCGACGCCGGCCAGCCCGCCGACTGAGGAGGAAGGCGCCACCGAGCCGAGCGGTCCGACCAGGGCCCGGCTGAGCACGGCCAGCGCCGTGGCTCTGCTGCTGACCGTGCTGCTCGGCGGGCTCGCGGTGACGATGCCCGCGCTGGCCGCCGCGGCCGGGGTCACCACCGCCGTGCTGCTGCTGGTCAAAAAACGCCTCCACACGGTGATCCGCGAGAAGATCACCGAACTGGAGCTGCGGGACGCGCTGAAGTTCTTCGTCGCCGCCTTCATCGTCCTGCCCCTCATGCCGCAGGCGAACCTCGGCCCCGGCGGCGTCGTCGATCCACGTCGCATGTGGACGTTCGTGGTGGCGGTGACCGCGCTGGGCTGGCTCGGCTACGTCGCCGTGCGCCTGGCCGGCCCCGAGCGCGGGCTGCCCGCCGCCGGACTGGCCGGGGGGTTCGTCTCCAGTGCCGCGACCACCGGGGCGATGGCCCGCACCGCCCGCGATCCCGAACTCTTCCGCCCCGCCATGGCCGGCGCGCTGCTCGCGACCGTCGCCTCGCTCGTGCAGCTCGTGCTGGTCACAGCGGTCGCCGACACCCAGGTGGCGGGGCTGCTGGTGCCGGCCACCGCACTGGCCGCCGTGGTGCTCCTCGCCGAGGCCGGGTGGTTGCTGTGGTCCACGGGCGGCCGGTTCCCGGACCTGCTGACCGGTGGCCGTACGAGCGGTGACCGTACGAGCGGTGACCGTACAGAGGCTGAGCGTACGGAGGCCGAGCGCACGGAGGCTGAGCGTACGGACGTTGACCGTGCCGACGTTGACCGTGCCGACGCTGACCGTACGGACGTCGACCAGCCGGAGCCGGAACCGGCGGGCCCGGAAGACGAACGTGTCTCGGTGCCCGCGCGGCCGTCCCGCCGGCCCATCGTGATCGAGGGCGCCACCGTCACGAAGATCGACTTTGGGGCATCGTCCCGAGTGGACTTCGAGAGTTCCACAGTGGACCCCTCGCGTCCGGCGGTCGCCCGATCGTCCGTGGACGAGCCCACGCGCGAGATGCCGGTGGTCGACTCGCCAGCCGTGGAGATGCCGCCGGTGCGCCGGCGCTCACCCCGGATGCTGGTGGGCCGGCGACCGTTCGACCTGATCCCGGCGCTGCTGCTCACCGCGATCCTGACACTGTTCCTCGTGGTCTCCGCGTTCGTGAAGGAGACGCTGGGTGCCGGGGCGGCGGTCGTGGCCATCGCGGTCGCCGGCCTGGCCGACTCGCGAGCGGCCGCGCTGACCGCGGGCGATCTCGCCAACCATACCGCCCTGACCGCGCAGGCGGGCGCGCTCGCCGCGGCGCTGGCGCTCGGCGTGCACACCGTGGTCAAGCTGGTCCTGGCCCACGTCGCCGGCGGTCGCCGGGCCAGCACCGCGCTGGCCCTGCTCTTCGCCGCGCCGACGATCGCCTTCGTCACCGGGCTGCTACTCGCGGTCAGCCTGTCCTGACGCGGGTCCGGTGGCGGTCGCACGATGGCGTGAGCGGCCCGGGACTGAGCTGGCGGATCGGTTCGGCCAAGCCATCGCCGAGCGCAGACCACCGGCATAGGAGGCGACCTCTCGGGCTGGTCGTCGCGTATCGTCAGCGGCCGCCTGCGTGGGCGGCTCCGACGGCGACAGGGGAGTAACGGTGGGGTCCGAGGACAGTGGTGACTTCGATCAGTTCGTGGTCGACGCCTCACCGCGGTTGCTGCGCTCGGCCTTCCCGCTGACGCACAACTGGGCCGCGGCGGAGGACCTGCTGCAGACCGCCCTGACCAAAGCCTGGTTCGCGTGGGCACGCATGGGTGGCAACCCGGAACCGCATGTACGGAAAATCATGTACCACACATACGTTTCCTGGTGGCGCCGGCGCTCCTTCGGTGAGCACCCGACAGCGGCGCCGCCGTGCCCCGGTCCGCGACGCCGGAGCCCGAGCCGGTAGCGACCACGAAAACCATCGATGGCTTTCCCGAATACCAGGCCGGCGCCCGGGTGATCGGAACC
>JADGGF010000753.1 GCA_019690055.1 Micromonosporaceae bacterium | reverse complement strand
AGGGCACGTACGGAAATTACATGGTTGTGATTCCACTGTGAACAGCGGCTCACCATGCGAGAGCCGGGGGAGGTGTTGTTAGATCTTTTAGATGCGAACTGTTACATAAAAGAGATCGTGTGGTGTGGTGTGTCGACGCGGGATGGGACGCCGCGGCTGGTAGCCGTGTCTGATGGGCGTTTCGTACCGTGGTCAGGTGGATGAGCAGGCGCTGGCGGACAAGCTGGCCAGGATGCGGCCTCGGCTCAACGAGCGGCAGTGGCGGCACCTGCTCGGCGCTGAGGCTGAGGCGATCGGTTGGGGCGGGATCCGGCTGGTGGCCCGGCTGGCCGGGGTGTCGGTCAACACCGTGTCCAGGGGCGCCAGGGAGGTCCGGGACGGCGTCGTCGATGACGGCCGGGTCCGGGCGCCGGGAGCGGGACGCCCGCGGATCCAACGCTCGCAGCCGGGCATCGAGGCGGCGCTGGACTCGCTGGTGGCGCCCGAGACGCGCGGGGACCCGACGTCGCTGCTGCGCTGGACCACCAAGTCCGCCGTCAAGCTGGCCAAAGGCCTGGCGGCGCTCGGGTTCACCGCCAGCGCGACGACGGTGGCCGGGCTGCTGCGCCAGCTCGGGTTCCGGCTGCAGGGCACCTTCAAGACCAAGGAAGGCGACCAACACCCCGACCGGGACGCCCAGTTCACCTACATCAACGACATGGCCCGGGCGTTCCTGCGCACCGGCGACCCGGCGATCTCGGTGGACACCAAGAAGAAGGAACTGGTCGGCGAGTACGCCCAGCGCGGCCGGGAGTGGCAGCCCAAGGGCCAGCCCGTGCCCGTCAACGGGCACGACTTTCCCACCGGCGTGCCGAAAGCGATCCCGTACGGCGTCTACGACCTTGCCGCCGACGACGGGTTCGTCTCGGTCGGTGTCGACCACGACACCGCGCCGTTCGCGGTCAACGCGATCCGCGCCTGGTGGTACCACGTCGGCGCGGCCCGCTACCCGGCCAGCACGCGGCTGCTGATCACCGCCGACGCCGGCGGCTCCAACGGCTACCGGCTACGCGCCTGGAAGGTCGAGCTCGCCAAGCTCGCCACCGAGATAGGACGCGACATCACCGTCGTGCACTACCCCACCGGCGCCTCCAAATGGAACAAGATCGAGCACCGGCTGTTCTCCTTCATCTCCATCAACTGGCGAGGACGGCCACTGACCGACTACCAGGTCATCATCGAAACCATCGCCGCCACCACCACCTGCACCGGCCTGACCGTGACAGCCGTCCTCGACGAGAACACCTACCCCACCGGCGTGAAGATCACCAACGCCCAGCTGAACGCTGTCCCCCACACCCCACACCAGTTCCACGGCGAGTGGAACTACACTATCCACAAAGGACCAAAACCCGAACCCGTGCCAGCCAAGCAAACCCGCCGGAAATCACCCAAGTAATATTCGCGTCTCCCCTAAGCACGTCCACATCCACCAACCGGGCTCGCCGTCAGCGTTTGATGACGAGGTTGGCCATGTCGACCACCGGGCGGTAGCCCAGAGCCATATAAA
>JADGGF010000082.1 GCA_019690055.1 Micromonosporaceae bacterium | reverse complement strand
GTTTCACCCCCCGGGCCCCGACGAACCCGTTCGCCCTGTGGGGCGGGTTGGGCAGGTTGCGTTCAGCGGTGTCATTGCGTTGGTGCGCACCACACAGCGGCGGGTCCGTGGCGGGTGTCGGCCCCGGGCGGTAGCGTGACGCCGGGCGCCGACCACCGTGGTCGGCGGGTCTCGTGGGTCGAGACGGTAAGGGGGTGCGGGTCAGTGGCGCTGGCGCTCTACCGCAAGTACCGTCCGCGCACATTTGCCGAGGTGATCGGGCAGGAGCACGTCACCGAGCCGCTCATCCAGGCCCTTCGAACCGGCCGGATCAACCACGCGTACCTCTTCTCCGGCCCCCGGGGCTGCGGCAAGACATCCTCGGCCCGCATCCTCGCGCGCTCGCTGAACTGCGCCAAGGGCCCCACGCCTGAGCCGTGTGGTGAGTGCGAGTCGTGCATCGCACTCGCCCCGGATGGGCCCGGTTCGGTGGACGTCATCGAGATCGATGCGGCCAGCCACGGCGGTGTCGACGACGCCCGCGACCTGCGAGAGAAGGCGTTCTTCGCCCCGGTCGCGAGCCGCTACAAGGTGTACGTGATCGACGAGGCCCACATGGTGACGCCCAGTGGCTTCAACGCGCTGCTGAAGCTGGTTGAGGAGCCGCCGGACTTCGTGGTCTTCGTCTTCGCCACCACCGAGCCCGAGAAGGTGCTGGGCACGATCCGGTCCCGCACCCACCACTATCCGTTCCGCTTGATCCCCCCGAGCGTGCTGCGTCCGTACCTGGAGCACCTGTGCGAGCGCGAGGGCGTGCGGGTCGAGCCGGCCGTGTTCCCGTTGGTCGTTCGCGCCGGAGGCGGCTCCGCCCGGGACTCGCTGTCGGTCCTCGACCAGCTCATCGCCGGGGCGGGGGAGGAGGGCGTCACCTACGCCCGCGCGGCGGCCCTGCTCGGTGTGACGGACGTCGCATTGATCGACGAGATGGTCGACGCGCTGGCCGCCGGCGACGGAGCCGCCGCGTTCGCGACCATCGAGCGGGTCGCCGACGCCGGGCACGACCCCCGCCGGTTCGCGACCGACCTGCTGGAACGGTTGCGGGACCTCATCGTGCTGCAGCGGGTGACCGACGCGACGGCCAGCGGCATCATCGACGCCCCGGCCGACCAGCTCGAGCGGATGGCCGCGCAGGCCGCCCGGATGGGTCCGGGCACGCTCTCGCGCATGGCCGACATTGTCCACAATGGACTGACTGAGATGCGCGGCGCCACGGCCCCCCGGCTCCTGCTGGAGCTCATCGTCGCCCGCATGCTGCTGCCCGGCGCCGACGATTCGGTCAGCGCGCTGCTGCACCGTCTGGAGCGGATGGAGCGTCGCCTCAGCGCGGGCGAGCCCGGGGGCGTGGTCGGGGCGCCGAGCGAGCCGGTGAGCCCACCCGAGCGACCCAGCACGCCGGCACCCGTACGTTCGCCCGAACCCGCGCCGGCCCGGACCGACCGCGCCGCGCCCGAGGCGACGGCGCCGCGGGTGAGAACACCGGTCGAGCCGCCAACGAAATCCCCGCGGGCTCCCGCGTCGCCGCCTCCGACGACCGCCGCGCCGGCCGCTCCCGCCGCCTCCGGTGGGTCGGCCCCCGCGTCGAGTGACCGGCCGGCGACCGTGGGCGCCGTCGACGCGGCCGCGGTCCGTCGCGCCTGGGACGAGATCGTGCGGTTCGTCCAGCGCCGCGGAAAGGTGCTGGCGGCGACGCTGAGCACCGTCACGGTGCGGGATGTGCGCGGCGACGAACTGGTGCTGTTGACCCAGCACAGCCAGCACGTGCGACGGATCGATTCCCAGGTGGAGTTGCTGGTCGAGGCGCTGTACGAGGTGCTCGGCGTCCGGTGGCGGGTCCGGGTGGAGCTCGGTGGTGACGAGCGGCTGCGCGCGGCCCCGCCCCCGGCCGAGCGGCCGGCTGCGCCCGTCCGGAGGGACAGCGCCCCGAAGGCGACGGGCGGGTCCGACACTGACTGGCCCGAGCCGGCTCGTCCCGGCGGCGCGGCCGTGCGCGAGCCGGCGCGGCCGGTGTCGCCGCCGGCCCGGGACGCTGCGGCGCCATCCCGCGGCCCCGGCCGGGTCGCGCCGAAGGCGGCGCCCACCCCGGCGGCCCGTCCGGGGCCGGCCCGGGCCAGACGCCCGATGGATGCGCCACCGCCGGACGAGCCGCCGTTCGACCCGGACTACGACCGGGTTCCCTACGACGGGTTCGACCCCGGTGACGAACCGCTCGACGACGACACGCCGGGGGCCCGCGTGTCCAGCGAGGAGCAGGCGATTCGGGCCATCACCGCGGAGTTCCCGGCGGTGGAGCCCATCGGCGACACGGGCCACGGGTCCTGACCCTGGACGTGACGGCCGGCTACCCTCGTCGGGAGCCACCTGGAGGAGTCGAGCGCGATGTATGAGGGGGCCATTCAGGACCTCATTGACGAACTGGGCCGTCTGCCCGGCATCGGCCCCAAGAGCGCCCAGCGGCTCGCGTTCCACGTCCTGCAGGCGGACACGGCCGATGTGACCCGGCTGGCGACGGCGCTGACCCGCGTCAAGGAGCTGGTTCGGTTCTGCTCAGTCTGCTTCAACGTCGCCGAGTCCGAGCGATGCCGGATCTGCCGTGACCCGCGTCGGACCGACGAGACGATCTGCGTCGTCGAGGAGCCCAAGGACGTCGTGGCGATCGAGAAGACGGGCGAGTTCCGCGGTCGCTACCACGTGCTGGGCGGGGCGATCAATCCTCTCGAGGGCGTGGGGCCCGACAGCCTGCGTATCCGGGAGCTGATGGCCCGTCTGTCGGCCGGGGAGGTCAAGGAGCTGATCCTCGCCACCGACCCCAACACCGAGGGCGAGGCCACCGCCACGTACATCGCCCTGCTCGTCAAGCCCATGGGACTGGCCGTGACCCGGCTCGCCAGCGGCCTGCCCGTCGGCGGTGACTTGGAGTACGCCGACGAGGTCACGCTCGGCCGGGCCTTCGAGGGGCGTCGCGCCGTCTGACCTCACCGCCGCGTACCCCAGCGCCGGCTACCCCACCGTCGCCTGACCCGCGTTGTCCGGCTTGGGCGCCGCCTGACCACGGTGCTGCCCGCCTCCTGGGCCGTCTCGGCCCAGCGCCGGTCTGACGGGCTCAGGTGAGCGTGATGCGGACGGCGACCGTACCCTCGGCGCCACGCCGCAGCCGGCTGCCCCACAGCGTCAAGCGGCCGAGCAGCCCGTACTTGCGGGCCAGGGCGGCCTTGACCCGCACCGTGCCGCTGGCGTCGAGCACAGTCGCCCGGGCCGGCACCTGAGCTCCGGTGAGGCGACCCCGGACATCGCACGGGCCGATGAGCACGTCGCCGTTGCGACGCACCCGCTTGACTTTGCCCGAGTCCCGGGCCGTCCAGATCGCCAGGTGCTCACCGTCCCGTACCACCCAGACCGGTGTCGGCACGGCCCGGCCGTCCTTGCGAAAGGTGGTGAGCAGGACGTACTGGGCGTTGCCCAGGCGGACCAGCGCGTCCGCCGCTGCGTCGGTCATCGGTGCCGCAACCCTTCGGTGAGAGCCTTGAACCCTTCGGTGCGCAGTTGTCGGAACGAGCGCGTGCCGCCGGACTCCACCCACACCTTGAGCGAGGCGTCCCACACCGCGGCGCAGGCCCCGCCGACGAGCGCGGGGTACAGGTCGTGGCGTGGGTCCAGACCCGTACGCTCAGCCACGAACTCGACTACGATCGATCGCATCTCGTCGATGATCTCGAGATAGCGACTGACGAATGAGGGTTGGCGACGCATGAGGTCCATGCGGGCGAGGACCTGCTCCTCCTCGTCGGGCGTGCTGAAGTCCAGCAGGTCCATCACCGCGATGACCGAGGCGAGCGGATCCTCGGTCCGCGGCCGATTGGCGAGTTCGGTGTGCAGCCGGCCGATCCGGTCGGTGACGATCTCGCCGAAGAGCACGTCCTGCTTGGACGAGAAGTACCGGAAGAAGGTACGGACGGCCACATCCGCCGCCTCGGCGATGTCCTCGACCGTGGTCTGGTCGTAGCCCTTCTCACCGAACAGGCGAAGCGCCGCCCGCTCGAGCGCCCGGCGCGTCTCCAGCTTCTTGCGTTCGCGCCTGGTCGGCGCCTGCTCAACGGTCACAGTACCCCCATCCTGGCACAGGCCCGGTCGCGCGAACCTGTGCCGGCGGCGCCCCGGGCAGCCTGCCCACGCGCGGGTGCCGTCGCCCCGACCGCCCTGCCCTTACGGCGGCAGCCCAGGTGGCCGGATGTGTCTGCCAGGCGACCAGATGGATGTGCGGCTAGCCGGAAGGCCTAACCGGCTAGCCGCAGCGGTCGGGTGGTCCCGGGGCCGGCGCCTACGAGCGGGCGACGTCGCCGTCGACCACCTGGTCCGGAGTGCCGTCCTGGTTGCTGTCGACGATCGAGAGGTCGACCTTGCCGTCGCCGTCGTGGTCGAACTGGTACAGGTCCGCCTTGCCGTCTCCGTCGGTGTCCACCACCCACACGTCGGCCTTGCCGTCGTTGTTGGTATCGAGGCTCAGCATCTCGTGCCGCTCGTCGCCGCGGGTCTGTGCGGTCTCGTTCTCGCTCATGCCTGCCCTTCCTGATGCTGCATGGACGCGGATGGCTGACCGTACCGGAGATCCCGGTGGCGGTCAGCGGACCGGACCAATATCCGATCGATCGGTCGGCTGACCGGACCGGACATCCGGTGGTCGGTCAGCCGACCGTACCGGACGAAGGGTCAGTTGGTGATGGAGGAGATGCCGGCATCGACCAGCGCGTCGACGATGAGCGTCGTTTCATCGAAACCGATGATCAACACGCCGTCCGGGTCGGCCTCACGCACCTGCTGCCCGTAGGGGGCGAAGTCCAGGGCGCCCGCGTCTCCGCCGAGAACCGCCTCGGCGGCTTCGGCGCTGTACGGCATGAGCATGACGTCGTCCGCCTTCAGACCAGCGGCGATCAGGTTCTCCTTGGTCGACTCGGCCAAACCGACGCCGTACGCGTCATCCCGGTAAATGATCGAAAGTTTGCTGGTTCCGTCCCGCACGATGATGTCGGCGAGGGCGGCCGCCTGCAGGCCGTCCGGCGGCGCGGTCCGGAAGTAGAGCCCGTCGTCCTCCTCGGTGCTCAACCGAGCGGCGGTGTTCGACGGCGAGAAGAGGACCACGCCCGCCTCGCGGATGATCGGGAGCACGGCGAGGCTCACGCCCGAGGCCCCGGCGCCGATGAGGACCTGGGCGCCCTCCTCGATCAGGCGAGTCGCCGTGGCCTTGGCGATCTCGGGGTTGGTGCCGTCGTCGCCATCGATCCACTCCACCGGACGGCCCAGGACGCCGCCGGCCTCGTTGATATCGTTCACCGCCAACTGCAGCCCGGCGAACATGGGCCGCCCGCCGTTGGCGAGGCCACCGGTGCGGGGCAGCAGGGCGCCGAGCCGCAGGGGCTCGCTGGCCGCGGCCGACCCGTTGCCGGCGGGTGGCGCGGTTGCGCTCGCCGCCCCCGGGTTGCCGGCCGGCACGAACTGGGTCAGGCTCTCGGCGATCTGGTTGCCCGGGCCGAAGCGCAGGACGCCGTACGTGCTCGCCGACGGCTCGCCGACCTCGGTGAACCCGCCCAGTTGCAGGGTGATGCCGCGATAGCGGATGTCCCGGCCCGCTCTCACCAGCGTCAGGCACTGGGCCGGCGTGTCACAGGTCTCGCCGCCGACCGTGACGCCGTTGATCTGTTCGGCGATGGCCCGGGGTTCGGTCGACCCCGCGATCTGGGCGGCGAGGGCGCTGATGACCACGGCGTCGTACGTCTCGCCGGCGTAGAGGTCGTCGACCAGAGTCGGATCGATCTGGCGGAGGCGCGACCGGAAGCTCTGGGTGAGCCGGGTGAGCGGCATCGTGCCCTTCATGCCGGCGATACCGTCCGGATGGTTCTGCTGGATGGTCTCGCCGATGGCGTTGAGCATGTTGCCGTCGGAACCGTAGAGGTACACCTGCCCAGGGCTGCGGTTCAACAGATTCGAACTTGGCGGCTCGGCGTCGCCGCATCCCGAGAGGACCAGGCCGATGGCCACGCTCGCCGCAGCGACGCACCACGCCCGGCGACCACTGCGGACCCGGGAAACGTTCCGGCGCATCCTCAACAACTCCCTCCCTGCGAGCGCCCGGAACCGGTACGGCCCGCGCGGCTCGCCAGGGAGACTAACCCGTCCGGGATCCCGTGTGCGGCTCAGCATCCCGGTCATTCGCAGCGTCACGCTGGCGTTACGGCATGAGCAGGCGACCGCGACGTGTTCGTCCGGTTTTGTTGCCTACGCAACTTTTCCGGGTGAGACGTGGGGGTCGGCGGGTCCGGCTCGGTAGCCTGCGCGGCATGGAACTTGCCGACCCCGGTGCCTCTGCCAACGTTGCCCCATTGTCAGCGGACGAGGGTGCGACCGCACCAGGCGGTCTGGCTGCAGCGGACGGTCTGGCGTCATCGGAGGGTCTTGCTGACGCCCGGGGCGCGGGGGGTTCCGGGCCGGACAGCAGCGCGGTCCGCGACCGTCTGGCCGAGGCCGTCCAACGGATGGCCCGGGCCGCCCTGACCGACCGGATGGGGATCACGCTGCTCGAGGCCTCGCCCGAGCGGGCGGTCGGCACGATGCCCGTGGCGGGAAACACGCAGCCCATGGGCCTGCTGCACGGCGGTGCCTCCTGCGTGCTCGCCGAGAGCCTGGGCTCGGTCGCCGCGACCCTGCATGCGATGGAGGCGATCGGCGGTTACGCCGTCGGTCTGGAGATCTCCGCCACACACCACCGCAGCGTCACCTCGGGCACGGTCACCGGGGTGGCGACGGCCATCCACCGTGGTCGTACGGTGGCGACCTACGAGATCGTCATCACCGACGAGTCGGGTCAGCGCGTCTGCACCGCCCGCCTGACCTGCGTCCTTCGGCGCGCGTAGGGCGGGAATCCGTACGGCCGCGGCCGTCGTGGTCCGACCCGGTGCCCGGGTTGGCCGCCGGTCCTGTGGATCGGCTTGCTTTGAGCGCCTAGGCTGCGTCACGTGGGTCCGGATTCGGCGAGTTCGCGAGCCGACCATTCCAGCGAGACAGGGAGTCCATCGGCGGAGCCCATGGTCCCCGCCGCGCCGCCTGCCGTGCCGCCCGAGGTGTACCAGGACGCGCAGGCGATTCTCGACTCGGCCCTGCGGGGCGACCGGGATGGGGTGGTCGGCCGGTTCGAGGCCGCGCTCAACCGAGGTGGGCTGCGCTCGGCGTACGACGTGGCGTGTTGCCTGGCCGCCACTATGGTCGGGGACAACGTGCCGAGCGGGTTCGCTGCGTTGGACTTTCCAGATATTGAAACAGCGCGATACGATGCCCGGTGGGTGGCCCGGTTTGTCAGCGCGTACGCCAACGCCGATGCGCCGACGGGTCAGGCCCTCTTCGGGGCGGCCATGGCCGACGGCTGGCTGGCCGAGTGCCTCACCACGCTCGCCGGCTCGACGGTGGCCACGCTCCGCCGTCGCAGCCAGGGCTTGTGAGTGTCCTGACCGTTCCGCCCAACAACTCGCAGATTCCGCTCCGGCGAGCTGCGCGGAATTGTCGGTAGCCTCTGGTACACATGTTCGCATGATGGACCCGATGACCACTGGCTCCGGCCCGGCCGTGCTCGAGCGGGTGCGCAAGCTGCTCGCCAAGGCCGAGGATCCGGCGTGCCCGCCGGCCGAGGCGGCGGCGCTCAACGACAAGGCGGCCGAGCTGATCGCCAAGTACGGCGTGGACCAAGCGCTCCTCGCGGCCGGTTCCCCGGAGGCTGACCCGGTGGCGGACCGGGTGATCCGGCTGGACCCGCCGTACGCGTTGGACAAGGCAGGGTTGCTCGCGGTGGTCGCCGCAGCGCTGCGGTGTCACAGTGTGCGACGTAAGCAGTGGGATCGAGGGGCATATGTGCACTCGATCCACTTGTTCGGCTGCGTGTCCGACCTGGAGCGCACCGAGATCCTGTTCACCTCGCTGCTCGTGCAGGCGTCCTACGGCCTGGCCGCCGCCCACGTTCCGCCGTGGGAGCCGGTGGCCACGTTCCGGCGGTCGTGGCTGGCCGGCTTCACCCAGGCGGTCGGGCAGCGGCTGCGCGAGGCGGAGCGCCGGGCCTCGTCCGCCGCCGAGTCCGGCGCGCCATCGATGGCTCTCGTGCTCGCTGATCGCGACGACCGGGTGGCCCGTCGGGTGGCCGAGGTGTACCCCCGACTGGGCCGGGCCGCGCCGCGTCGCCTGATGGGCAGCGGCGGTCGCGACGGATATGCCGCCGGGCAGCGCGCCGACCTGGGCGGCCTCCGTGTCGGCCGCATGGCGCCGCGCGCCCTTCACTCAACCGGGTGACGGGTCTGTCCGCGGTCCGGTCCGTTGGTCAGTTGGCTGACCTGCCCTGTTCGTCGACCAGGCCGAAATCGAAGTCACCATCGCGCACGCCACCGATGAAGGCGACCCATTCGACCTTGGTGAACCTCAGCACGCTCGCCTCGTTGGTCGAGTTCCTCACCAAGACTTCATCGCCGCTGTAAGCGACTTCGACACATGCACTAGCTTCGCATCGACGACTCTTGACCCAAGCAATCGATGCCTGCACGTTGCCTCCAAATGTCGACCCCGCGCCGGTGCGACGCGGGGCGGGTGTCAGTGAAAATGGACGGTGCGCAGTATCGTCGTATGTGAGGCTATGCGCAAGATCCTCGTGGCTCGTGTTTGCACGCCGGTTAGTCACGTTCCCGTCCCAACATGGTGGCGTTGGCCTCGATGAACGTGATTGAGTCTTCGAGCGTCAGGGCGACGTCCCACATGTGCTCGAACGCCTGTCGGTACTGTTGGACCACGTCGTGGGCTTCTCTAATGATGTCATCCGGCGGGACCTCGCGGTAAAGAATCGCGTTCTCGTCACCGTCCAGGTCGAGCACGGTGAAGTTGCCGAGGTTCCCCATGACGGCTCCGGCCGCCAGCGGAATGATCCGGACATAAAGCCTGGATGTACGTATCACGTCCAGAAGCAGCCGGAGTTGGGCCGCCATGACGGCCGCTCCGCCCACTCGACGTAGGACAACCGACTCGTCGAGAACCAGATGGTACGGGGGGGCAGAACTGTCACCAAAAAGGCGACGGCGTCGTTCCGCGCGGATGGCTTGACGGGCAGCCCTGGTCTCCTCGGGTAGTTCGCTCCAGTGGGCCAGTACAGCCTTGGCGTACTCCGGAGTCTGGAGGGCGCCGGGGATGATCGTCGCCTGGAAGCAACGGATGGCGGTGGCCTCGGCTTCGTACTGGATGAGCTGGCGCATCGCTGGCGTCAGATGAGCGCGATACTCCGGCGCGTCCCACCAGCCCCGGCTGCGCGCAGCGCGCGCCCACGAGGTGAATTGCTCGACGGTCTCCCGATCCGTCACGCCGAGCAGCGCCATCAGTGCCCGCAGGTCTGTGGCGGAGATCGTGACCTCGCCGTTCTCGATTCGGTTGACCTTGGACACGCTCCACTCGAGGTGGTCGGCGACCTCCGCCTGCGTCAGCCCGGCCGCCTCGCGGGCGGCGCGGAGCGCGAAGCGGAGTCGGCGGCGGGCGGCCGCGGGAGAGTCGGTCGTGGTCAATCCGTTTCCCCAGCCATCGGTGGCGGCGTCTCCCCGGGGGCTGGCGTGTGCATGTCCGGGGCGTCACCCGTCCGCAGGGGCCGTTGTGCGGTCGTTGCGGGCGGATCATCTGCTGTATAGCAGATCGCAGTGTGCGTTCTGACGACGGACCGGGTGTCCCGGCTGGCGCGTTCCTGACACCGCGGGGCGTGGCGGCGGTTGTGGATAGACCGCCGCCACGGACTGACGGATGCCGGCCGACCTGGGCGGACCGTCGGGGGCCGACCTCAGGGGCTCAGCTCTCGACGGTCTCGAGCGCCCGTAGGAGCGCCCGCACCACCTGCGCGAACTGTAGCCGGTCGCGGCTGACGAAGAGACACACACGATCGCCGCGGTAGTAGACCCACAGCTGGCGGGGGCGCCGCCAGGACCGCCAGCCGTGCACTGCGGTGACCGCCGCCGTGAGGGTGACGACCAGGCCCGCGACTGTCGCGTGTGGACTGCTCAGCAGCTGCGATCCCGCCACGGCCACGAGAGCGGACAGCCCGGTCAGCGTGCTGGAGCAGACTCTCGCCGTTTGCGAGGCGAGCAGGACATCGATGATGCTCTCGTGAACGACGTGGGGTCGCTCGAGTTCGGCAACGGGGTAGCACCTCCGGATGCCGGTGAGCGTCTCGACCGTGTCATGGGTGATCCGTACCCCGGGTCCGGGGAACAGCTCCGCCATGGCTCGTTACCTCCTCGTTGCTTGCGAGGAGGGTGGGTGATGCGCGACGATGGCATCTTGCGGGTCCTCCCCTCCTCTTGCGTGGGTTGGACTGAAGGCGGCGTCCGGGTGCCACCGGGCGCCGCTTCGCTGAGTGCCGTGTCTAGGCCGCGCTGCCTTACTCGTGAGTATGAGTCCTTCGTCGCGTTTCGCGCTAGGGGCAATCTGCTATGTAGCTGATCAACTTCCCGCCCAGCGAGCCGAGACGGCGTTGTCCAGGCCTGGGCGGAGTTGGCTGCCGCGACGACCGGTTGGGCGGGGTTTGGCGGAAACGACAGCGGTCTGACTCGATGAGATGTCCCCCGATGGTGCACTCGGTGGTCCACCTGGCTGCGGGCCCCCCGAACCGCTACACCGACCACCAGCAGTACCGGTGCTCGCCCGCGCTCTGCGCCCACCCTGACAGGGCGGCCCCGACTTCTGAAATGACTAAATTTTTCGACCTGCGACCGGCGGTCGGCAAGGTTGGGCACCGGTTGTGGCGCTGGGGTGGCCAGGGGCGGGGTCGAACCGCCGACCTTCCGAGTTTTCCGAAAGGCACAGCCGGTTGTGGGCGAATGGCGTCGTTATTGTCCGCCGTCAGTCATGGCGGGTCAGTTATCCCGAAGCGTGCCGTGCCGCGACGTCGAGGCGACGCATGATTGTCCTGCCCCTGTGAGCAATTCGTGAGCAGTAGGAGTCCCAGCCTGGAGTCCCAGCCTCCGGCGGGGCGCTCCCCCGTTTTCGAGGTCGCTAAGGGTGTAGTCGTCCGGCGCCGTCCGCGGCCCGCGGACCAGATCACGTGCCAGCCAAAGACCAGCCGCTCGGGTGAGGGACGCAGCTACCGGCTATCGCTATTGTTCCTCGTGATCAACCGACCCTTGCCTAATGAGAGGGCCGCACATGGCAACACCCCTCCCGCAGAAACCGAGCGACAGCTCGCTCGCCGAGCCGGCCACTCGTTCGCGCCCGCGTAATCGCAGGCGACTCTGGATTACCGTGGCTGTCATCGCAGTGTTGGCTGCAGCAGCGGCGACAGCCGTTTTGCTCGAGCCGTGGAAGAAGAAGGCTAATCTTCCGCTCCAAATAGGAACTCTGGCTCTCTCGACCCGCGAATTGCCCTGGCCCATCGCCCAGGCCCTAATCCCGGCGCACAACTTGCTAACTCCACCAGGCGCAGACACCTGGTGGGCCGCGACCTATGAAGACTTGGCAAACGGGCGTCAACTCGTAGACGTTTTCATTGCTCCTCTGGGCAATCCGAATCCGTCAGCCCGCGTGGAGGAACTTTTCCAGGCATTCACTACCGGCTCGTCTGAGTACACGTTCTCCCTGGTAAACGTCCATGCCGTCAACGCATTTCCGGCTACGATGTCAGCCTCGTGCGGCGAGCAGGACATCAACGAAGAGGACACCGATGTGGCACATATGATCATCGGCGATCCTGTTTACATCTACAAGCATCTGG
>JADGGF010000752.1 GCA_019690055.1 Micromonosporaceae bacterium | reverse complement strand
CGTCCTCTCTGTTGGTCGCCGGGTCGCCACGCCGCATCCCGCCGTCGGCGGGCGTGAACCGGTACCTGGGCGTCTCAACAGTCTGCCACGCGGGCTCATTCCCCCCGTGCTCAGGTGGACGCGCGCCGCTGGGCTTGTGTCAGGAAGGACGCCTTGTTGACGGTTTTTGCCTAGGAAGGACGCCTTCCTGACACTTGGGTCAGGCGGCGCGGCGGCGGTCCAGGGCGAAGAACACCACCACCGTGAGTGCGGCGAGAATCACGCCGCCGGTCACCACTGGCATGTCGCCGCCGGCGTACACCCGGGCGAACGCCACCGGCAGCACCACCTGGTAGCCCAGCAGCAGCGCCGCGAGTCCCACACCGGCCGCCGGCGCGATCAGGTCGGTGGCGGGTCCGGGCAGACCCGGCGACCCCGCGCCCGGACCGGCCAGCCGCGTGGCCCCGGCCGCCACGGCGAACCCGAAGCCGAACCAGCCGACCGACCACAGCGGCGTCGTGGTCGCGACCGCCGGCAGGCAGGCACCCAGCAGCAGCCCCACCGCTTCCCACGGCGCCACGTGAGCGGCCCGACGCGCGAGGAACGCGCCGACGAGCGAGCCGGCGGCCGCGAGCATCACGTGGACCACGGTCGCGTAGTAGTAGACCAACCCCTGCAGCACCACGAGCAGCAGCGCCGCGCCCAGGCCGGTCGCGACCCACCGGGCGGTGCCCGGGGCGCCCCACCGGTGGGCGGCCGCGGCGAGCACCGCCGCGACCAGCACCGCGAGCCCGACTCGGACGAGGTGGTCCCACGTCTGCAGCGCCTGGGCGTCGTCCGCGCTGATCCCGCCCAGGTGGTGCATGATCATCCCGCGGAACGCGTCCGTCCACACCTCGCTCACGCCGACCGCCAGCACCGAGGCGACCGCCACGGCGGCCACCGACCAGACCGCCACTCGCCGGACGACAGCCGGGGAGATCGCCGACGAGACCGGCCCCGCGGTCGACGGTGCCGACCGGCGGTCCAGTACGAGCAGGACGACACCCGCCGCGGCCACCACCAGGCCGAGCCCGGCGAACGCGACGTCGTCGCCGCGGCCGATTGCCGACATCAGGGCGTCAACCAGCCAGGCGAGCGCGTCCCGGCCGGCGGCCAGGCCGGCTCCCAGCCCGACGGCCACGGCCCACCGGGCCCGCCCGCTGGCCTGGGCGAAGGCGAGCAGCAGGCCGCCGAACTGCAGCGCGATCACGACGATGAGCCCGACCACCAGGCTGCGGCCGTCCAGCCAGTCGCCCTGGGCGTAGAGCCCGGCGAGGCCGAGCATTCCGACGGCGGCGATCAGCCAGGCGTACGGTCGCAGCCGCGCGGCCAGCGCGAGCCCCAGCGCGGCGAGCGCGACCAGCTCCGAGGCAACATTGATGATGTCAAACTGATCGACGGGTATGCCGAGCAGGAAGCCCGGCGAGGTCCACAGCACCAGCACCCCGCTGGCCGCGCCGATACCCAGCCCGCCGACGAAGTGAGCGAGCACCTCCGTCCAGCCGGGCACCGTCGGCCGGACCGGCGGCGGGGCGGGGGG
>JADGGF010000751.1 GCA_019690055.1 Micromonosporaceae bacterium | reverse complement strand
CACCGTGACCACCCGGGTCGACCTGACGTCGGCCCGCGCCGCGCTGCCGGGCCGCGTCGGCGTTGTCATGACGATGGGCGCGCTCCACGATGGACACGCGGCGCTGCTGCGGGCCGCCCGGGCCGAGTGCGACCACGTCGTGGCCACGATATTCGTCAACCCACTGCAGTTCGGGCCGAACGAGGACTACGACCGCTATCCCCGGACGGTCGAGGCGGATCTGGCCGTGCTGCGCGAGTGCGGCACGGACCTGGTGTTCCTGCCCAGCGTCACGGAGATGTACCCGACGGGCGAGCCCCGGGTGACCGTCTCATCCGGTCCACTCGGGACTGTCCTGGAGGGAGCGCACCGGCCGGGCCACTTCGACGGGGTACTCACCGTCGTCCTGAAACTCTTGAACCTCACCCGGCCGGACGTCGCCTACTTCGGGGAGAAGGACTACCAGCAGCTCACGCTGATTCGCGCGATGGTGGCCGAGTTGAATGTACCGACCACCATCCGGGCGGTGCCGACCGTACGGGAACCGGACGGCCTGGCCCTCTCCAGCCGCAACCGTTACCTCTCCGAGGAACAGCGCCAAGCCGCGCTCGCCCTTTCCCGGGCGTTGCGGGCCGGTGCGGCAGCCGCTGGGCACGGCCCGGACGCGGTGCTCGCTGCGGCTCGCCGCGAGTTGGCCGACATCGACGTCGACTACCTCGCCCTCACCGACCCTGAGCTGGGCCCGCCGCCGCCGAGCGGTCCGGCCCGGCTGCTCGTGGCCGCCCGCTTCGGCTCGACCCGCCTGATCGACAACACTGCGCTGACTCTGCAGGAGACGTAAATGTTTACCCGCACGATGTTGAAGTCGAAGATCCATCGGGCGACGGTCACCCAGGCGGATCTCCACTACGTGGGGTCGATCACCATTGACAAGGACCTGATGGACGCGGCCGATCTGCTGACGGGTGAACAGGTGGCGGTCGTCGATGTGACCAACGGCGCGCGGCTCGAGACGTACGTGATCGAGGGGGAGCGGGGCGCCGGCGTGATCGGGATCAACGGAGCCGCTGCCCACCTGGTGCATCCGGGCGATCTTGTCATCATCATTTCCTACGCGCAGATGGACGACGAGCTGGCCCGGCGGTACCAGCCGCGAGTGGTGCATGTGGACGGTCAGAACCGGATCGTTGGGGTCGGCGCCGACCCGGCCGCGATGGCCGACGGCATGGTCGACGACCTGATCCGGGGCGACCTCGCCCGATCCGCCTGAGCCCGGCGCGTCGCTTCGTCGCGGACGTGCCGTTTCGTCGGAGATATTCCACCCGGGACAGGCCAGCCTGCCTCGCCCACTTGGCTTGATCAGGGCCAGCCGGCCGGCCGACGCCGGTGCCACCGGCCGTGCGGTAGGGTCCGCGACCGGAGCGGGCATCTCGCAAGGAGGCACCGGAGTGCGTCGGCGGCTGATGGTGGTGGCGTCGATCCTCAGCGCGACGCTCGCGCTCTCCGGTTGCTCCACGCCACCCACCGTCGGGGACGGCCGGCTCGGTGTGGACTGGGCCGTGCTCCCCACTCCCTCCGTGCC
>JADGGF010000750.1 GCA_019690055.1 Micromonosporaceae bacterium | reverse complement strand
AAACCCTTCATCTGGACCAAGACAGCCGACGAAATCCTCGCGAACCTCGCCAGCTACCTCACCAGACTTAATCAATCAATTAACGACTCAGGACACTAGTGCGGTAATGACTTTCTCGAGGTTGGTTGCGGGAGTGTAAAGTAGACGGTGTAAGTCCTTAGTGGACAGTCTAATGAGGAGACCTCTGGATGACAAGCGTGGTGGAGGAGACCACTTCCGGTTCGGTCGGCACTGACGTCGTCGGCGAGGCCGCCGGCGAGGGTGGGTTGAGCGCCCAGGAGTTGTTGGCTCAGGTGCTCGATGACAAGACGATGGCGGCGTTGGCGGCGCGGGCGCGCGAGAGCGGCCTGGCGCTGCTGGGTGAGGGCGGCTTGATGCAGCAGTTGGTCAAGCGGTTTCTGGAGGCGTCGCTGGAGGGCGAGATGGACGCCCACTTGGGCTACGCCAAGCATGACCCGGCCGGGCGTAACGGCGGCAA
Source organism: Micromonosporaceae bacterium (assembly GCA_019690055.1). Taxonomy (GTDB): domain Bacteria; phylum Actinomycetota; class Actinomycetes; order Mycobacteriales; family Micromonosporaceae; genus DATBGZ01. The sequence goes on along the minus strand of JADGGF010000750.1, from coordinate 1,094 downwards.
CTCACGCAACGGTCGGCGGGCCAAGACGGTGGTCACCGCGGTGGGCCCGGTACAGATCGAGGTCCCGCGGGACCGGGACGGCAGCTTCCAGCCGCAGATCGTGCGTAAGCGCCAGCGGGTGCTGACCGGCGGTGATGGGATCACTGGGATTGTGCTGTCGCTGTCGGCCAAAGGACTGACGACCGGGGAGATCGCCGCGCACCTGGCCGAGGTGTACGGCACCAGCGTGTCGAAGGAGACGATCTCGGCCATCACCGACCGGGTGCTGGAGTCGATGGCCGACTGGCAGTCCCGGCCGCTGGACCCGGTCTACCCGGTGATCTTCATCGACGCGATCCGAGTCAAAATCCGCGACGGGAACGTGGTGAACCGACCGATCTACCTGGCGATCGGCGTGACCGTCAACGGCGAGCGCGACCTGCTCGGGTTGTGGGCCGGCGAGCACGGCGACGGGGAGGGCGCCAAGTTCTGGCACCGTGTGCTGTCCGAGATCAAAAACCGCGGCACCGCCGACGTGCTCATGCTCGTCTGCGACGGACTCAAGGGCCTGCCGGATGCGGTCAACGCCGTGTGGCCGAAGACGATCGTGCAGACCTGCATCGTGCACCTTTTGCGTAACTCGTTCCGGTACGCATCCCGGCGGGACTGGCCCGAACTCGCCCGCGACCTCAAGCCGGTCTACACCGCCCCGTCGGCCCAGGCCGCGCTGGACCGGTTCGCTGAGTTCAGCGACAAGTGGGAACGCCGCTACCCGGCCATCGTGCGCCTATGGACCGACGCATGGGCGGAGTTCGTGCCGTTCCTCGACTTCGACGTCGAGATCCGCAAGATCATCTGCACCACGAACGCGATCGAGTCGATCAACGCCCGGCTCCGCAGGGCAGTCAACGCCCGCGGCCACTTCCCCAACGAGCAGGCCGCCATGAAATGCCTCTACATGGCGCTGATGAGCCTCGACCCCACCGGGCGCGGCCGCGGCCGCTGGACCATGCGCTGGAAAGCGGCATTGAACGCATTCGACATCGCCTTCGAGGGTCGACTCTCCCTCGCAAGGAACTAACCAAGATCACTTACACCGTTCACTTGACAGACCC
>JADGGF010000749.1 GCA_019690055.1 Micromonosporaceae bacterium | reverse complement strand
ACCATCGGCGGCACGAAATGGTGCGCGAGCAGCAGCAGCGCCCGGCAGTTCAGGTCGACCGCGCGGAGGGTCTCCTCCGCCGGCGTCTGCACGAAGGATCCGATCGGCGAGTAGGCGGCATTCGCCACCACCAGGCCGACTGGCCGCTCGGCGCAGGCGGCGATCACCGCATCGATACCGGCCGTCGTCGACAGGTCGGCGACCACCGGCACGGTCCGGGTCGGCAGACTCTGCGCCACCTCGGCCAGCGGGCCGGGGCGCCGGGCGACCAGCACGAGGTCGAGTCCCCGGGCGGCCAGCAGCGGGCGAACGCCGCGCCGAGTCCGGCCGAGGCGCCCGCCACGACCGCCCACGGGCCGTACCGGTCGGCGAAGGTCATGCGGCGACGGAAACCGGCGCTGCGGCGGCGGTGACCTTGCGTTCGAAGGGCCGGTCCCGCCACATCCGGGCGATCATGAGGAACGGAAACGCCAGCCACGGCAGGTTGAACAGGAACACGATCAACAAGTTGGGCGCGGGCGTCACGCCGTACCGCTCGTCCATGAGGATGATCAGGACGTTGGCCATCATGGTGCCGGACCACACCAGCGCCGGGACCCGGATCCAGTTACGGCCCCGGATGAACGCGTAGATGGCGGCCACGTAGAACGGGCCGAAGAAGATTACGTCTATCCATATCGTCATCTGCCAGAACGGCGGGCGGGCCAGCAGCAGCGGGTCGAAGGTCTCGCCGTACCAGTGCACCAGGTCGACGAGCGGGGGCGGTGGCCAGACCGGATACGTGAAGTTCTTCGGGTCGGCGATGACCAGCGTCTCCAGGTCGACGATGTACGTGATGAACGTGACGTTGATCACAAAGAATACGAGAAAGACCAGGTCGTACGGGCGTTTGCGCAGCGGCACCGGCTCCATCGGGGCCATCCTTAATCAGCTCTGGGCGAGAAGCGAGTCAATACATGGATATATGAACGTGGTTGGTGTGCTCGGTCGCCGGATCGCCGTACGAGTTGTACGCGCGCCACCCGGTTCCTGGCATCCATATCTGTCTATACCAGATGACGTAGAGCACCCCGAGGGCCTGGGCGTTGTTCACACCCCAGGCGGCGAGCCGGTCACCGTAGTCCTTGGCGTCGCCCGTCGCCGGCGCCGCGACAAAACCGCTCGGAGTGGCCGAGAAGTCACAGGCCCGCCCGGCCGGATGCTCGCCCCAGGTGGCCGACCGCCAGCAGGCGACGTACCGGGTGAACCCGGCGAGCCGGGCCTCGTTGAGCATGTGGTACGTCCGCGGGGTGAGACACCCGCCGCTGGTCGGATCGGGGTCGGAGCAGCTCTCCCACGGCAGCGTGCCGTCCGCGTTGCGTGGGGCCGGCTGCGCCGGTGTCGCCGGACCGGCGAAGCCGGTCGTCACCATGCCGCCCACCGCGGCCAGGGCCCGCTCCGCGTCGCGCTTCTGCTGGTCGAGCAACTCGAGTTGCTTGGACTGGATGGCCAGCTCCGCGTCGAGCAACTCCCGCTGCTTCTCCGACTCCTCGACCAGCAGGCGGTAACGCCGGATGTAGGCGTCGTCACGCAGGAG
>JADGGF010000748.1 GCA_019690055.1 Micromonosporaceae bacterium | reverse complement strand
GCCGTGGTGGGCGGGGCGACCAGCGCCGGACCACCGCCGGTGCTCGCGGCCGGACTGCTCGGCACCATCGGGACGCTGCTGCTGGGTCTGGTCGCCGGCTTCGCGCAGCCCGGCCTGGTGAACCTGTTCGGCGGGGACCGCGGGCTCGACGCGCAGGTCACCGCCACCTACACGGTCGCCTACCTCGTCGGAGTGGCCGGCGGTGTGGTGGCCGGCGGTGCGTCCTTCTGGTTGCTGCGCCGGCACGGTCCGCGGGCCTGGCCGTGGTACCTCCTGGCGGGCGCGCTGCCCGGAATCCTGCTGCTCGTCGCCGAGATGACGACCCGGATCGGGGGCGCCGGTCTGCTCGATCTCGTGCGCAGCCTGTCCGAGGGCGACCGGCTGACCGTGGACATCGCCGGCTTCGCCCGGCTGCGCAATGCCATGATCGTGACCTTCGTCGGTGGCCTGACCGCCATGCTCGCCGTCGGCCGCACCCTGCGCGCGCGCTGACCCCCGACCCCCCTGTTTGTGTCAGGAAGGACGCCTTCTTGACGCCTGGCGTCCAAGAAGGACTCCTTCCTGACACGGGCGTCCGCGTGGCGAAGGGGCCGGCCGAGCGGCGGTGGTGTAGGACGGAACACGGCAACAACGAGGCCGTGGTTACCGCACGAGGGAGGCGTTGTGGGGTCGGATGCCGTGTCTCGGGTCTACCTCCCGGCGACGCTGGCCACGCTGCGACGCCTGCGCACGGAGCCGTACGAATTGCCGACGGACGTCCACGCGCACGCCGTGACCCCGGCTCTGCGGGAGTGGTACGCCGAGGGCGACGAGGAGGAGCTGGAGTACGTCGCCTTCACCCGGGCCGCGCAGGAGTCCCTGGTCCTGCTGCATCGCGACCCGGAGGCACCCCGCCGCCGGGTCGTGATCGCGGCCGACCTACCGGCCGCCGTCACCACCCGCGCCGACGACGACCTGGGCTCAAGCGCGGTCTGCCTGGCCGCACCGGTCGCGTTCACGCAGGTGGCGGCCATCCACGTCGACGACGCGGCCGCCGAACCGGACGTCCGGGCCGCGGCGGAGGCGGTCGTCGCGGCGACGGCCGGTGACGCGGACGCGCAGTTCACGGTCTCCACCGCCGAGGACCACGAGCTGCTGTGGTACGACCCGTCCGAACTGGACGAATTGCTGGGGCGCCCGTAGCACCCAGCCAAAGCAACCCACGGCAAATGCAGGCATCCTCACTCAGGCGCGGTATCGTTCGCCCATGGCCGCCCGGTTTCTGACCCTCGACGAGGTCGCCGAGGAGTTGGCCGTGACCAAGACGCAGGTCTACGCGATGGTCCGCGACGGCGAGCTGCCGGCCATCAAGATCGGCAAGAAGGGTCACTGGCGCGTCGAGCGCGCCAAGCTCGAGGAGTACATCGAGGCCAAGTACGCCGAGACGGCCGAGTACGTACGCAACAACCCCCTCGGTGACCTGAGCGACGACTGACGCGCACGTCTTCCTGCGCGAACGACCGGACATTTGTGCGCAGCCACCGCGGCTGAACGCGGGCCCGCGCCCGCCTGCACCTGCGGTGCTGGACCCGGCCCCACC
>JADGGF010000081.1 GCA_019690055.1 Micromonosporaceae bacterium | reverse complement strand
GCGGGTTTTGCGGCGGCGCCGCCCGTGTTGGGGTGCGGCGGGGGGGGGGGGGACGCGCTGCCGGAGCGGCTGCACGACCTGGTCGGTCCGGACGGTTCGGTGGACCTGGCCGCGCTCCTGCCGGCCGATCTGGCCACCCTGATCGGGGACCGCCGGTGACCGATCGGATCGCGGTCGATCCGGAGCGGCTGCGGTACGCGCGAGCCCGGATGACCGACCTGGCCGACGAGGTCGGCGACGCGCGACACCGCTTGGAGGTCCGGCTGGAGGGCGAGGGCCGCTGCTGGGGCACGGACGAGGCGGGCGCAGCCTTCGAGGCCGCGTACCTGCCGGCGAGCCGGGCGGTGAGATCGATGCTGGCCACCGTCGAGTCCGGTGTCCACGAGCTCGCCACCGTGCTCGGTCTGCTCACCACCGTGCTCGAGACGGCGGAGCACGACGCCCGGCGAGTCGTGACGTGACCGCCCGCCGCACCGTCGACGCGCACCGATCGCCCGGGCCCATCGTCCACTGTGGAGCCCGGCTCGGCGCGGAGAGACGATGACCATCCACCTCGGCAGCCTGGAGTGGGTCGCGCGGCTCGCCGGCGTTCCGTTTCCCGAGGCCGACGAGGACGCGCTGTGGCGCTGCGCCCGGGCCTGGCACACGGTGGCCGACCAGCTGCGGCGGCTGCCGCCGGTGGCGGGCCAGATCGGCGACGGCGTGGCGGTGGCGCTGCGGGGTACGGCGGCGGAGCGCTTCGCCGAGAACTGGTCCCCGGTGGGCGCCCCCGACGGCCTGCTCTACCGACTTGCCGACTCGTGCGACGTCATCGGCGCGGCGTGTGCGCGCGCCGCCGAGCGGGTCGAGCAGACGAAGCTGGCGATCCTCGCCGAGCTTGCGGCCCTCGCCTCGGGGGTCGCCGGGCTCGGCGTGCCGGTGCCGGGCCTCGCCGTGGTCCGCGGGCTCGCCGTCGCCCAGATGCTCGCCACCGCGCGGTTGGTGGCCCGCGCGGAGATCGTCCGGCTGGCCCGGGCGCTCGGCAGCCCCATCGAGGTGCCGGCCGACATCGACGATCTGCTGGATCGGGCGCCCGGTTCGCCCGGTCCCGGTGACCGCGGGCCTGACGTCGACCCGGACCCCGGCGCCGCGCCGGACATCTGGGCGAGCCCCGTCCAGAGGACCCGGTTGGATCCGCCGGACCGCACACGGTCCACGCGCGACACCATGCTTGAGCTGGCGAGACAGCTGCTGGCCCGGCGGACCCAGCGTACGGACGGTCCGCTGGAGACGGTGCTCGCGTCCGGAGTGGACGGTCACCCGCCCAGCGCGACGGTCACTCCCCGGCCGCAACCCGGCGAGCCGCCCCGACCACCGGGACAACCGACCGGTACGCCGGTCCCGGCCGTCCCGGCGCCACTGCCGGCTCCGCCGGCTGCGAGCCCACTGCCGGCTCCGCCGGCCACAAAACCACAGCCGGCCCCGCCGACGTCGCCGGCTCCCGGGGCCGCGGGGGGTGAGGTCGCCGCACCGCGCGGGCCGGGTTCCGCGCCGTCGGCGCCGCGCCCCGGTGCGTCGCCGACACCGCCGCCCGGGGCCGGGCCACCACCGCTGGCTGGGCCGTCGCCAGGTGGGTCGCCACCGCCGGCCGTGGCGCCGTCGAGCACCCCGGCCGCAGCGCCGGGCGGCGGACTCGGCACCGCGTCCGGGCCGGGATATGGCGCTTATCCGCCCGGGTCGATGGGCGCCGTGGTCGGCCTGGCCGGCTTGGCGTCGCCCTCGACGAACCCCCGGCCCGCCGGGGCCGGCTCACCGAGCCGACCGTCGGCCGGGGCGGAGAGCCGGGACGACAACGACTCGACCAAGCCGGCTCCGGTGCCCGACGACGAAGCCCTGGCCCTCGCTCGGGCCTGCCTGTTCGCCACCGACGCCGGGTACGGGTTCTATCCGCCCGGCGACGCCAACCGCACCGCCGCCCGGGCGGTGGCGCCGGTGGATGGACGGGTGGCGATCGATCTGTTGGGCGACCAGGAGGGGTTCACTATCGACAGTGGACGGTTGACGCCGCTTCAGTTTGCGGGGGTGCTGCGCGATCTTATCGACATCGGTGAGATCACTGTTCGGGGCGGGGAGCGCCTCTGGCTGGTCACCCGGGGCGCCGGGGCGGGTGCGACTACCCCGCTCGCCGCGACCCTGGCGCGCACGGTGGGCATCGAGGTGGTGGGTCCGGATGGCTCAGTCTTCCCCACCGCCGACCCGGACGGCGCGGAAGACGAGCGTCTCGTAGGGCAGGTCGAACTCGGCGCGCCCGGCCAGGTCGGGATGGCGGCGGGTGAGGTCAACGACGGCCCGCACGAGATCCCGCTGCCGCGTCGCGCTGGCGCGTAAGTAGTACGACCGGCTCTGCATCAGCCGCACGAGGGACTCCGGGGTGTGCCGGGTCCGGTGCCGAAAGCGAGCCTGCTCGACCGCGCCGAACTGCGGACCGTAGGTCTCGACGGTGTAGGCGAAGCGGTCGCGACCGGCCGCGTCCGTCTTGGCCCCGTCCACGATCCGGGAGTACTCCGCGACCCACGGGACCGAGTCGTCGCGTCGGTTCCAGACGGCGGCGAACACGCCGCCGGGTCGAATGACCCGGGCCAGCTCGGCGTGGGCGCGCGAGCGATCGAACCAGTGGTATGCCTGGGCCGCGACGGCCCCGTCCAGGGCAGCGTGGTCGACTGGCAGCGCCTCGGCCGAGCCGTCGACCGCGGTGACGCTGGTGGCGGTCGTGGTGGCGGCCAACTGGGCCCGCATGAGCGCATCGGGCTCGACCGCGATCACATCGTGACCGGCGGCGGCCAGCAGCCGGGTCATGATGCCCGTGCCCGCCCCGATGTCGGCGATCCGCCACCGCCCCGGGCCCAGCGGCGCCAGCGCCCAGGCCACGGCGTCCGGCGGATACGACGGCCGGATCGTGTCGTACAGCTGCGCGGCCGGACCGAAGGAGAGGCCGGGGTTCGTGGGATGCATATCGTGATCCTCGCCCGGCGGACCGGTATGTCGCATGAGGAGGCCCGCCGGCTTGGCTAGGCTCGCCTGAGCCAGGAAAGTCCCTGAGCCAGCAGACCGGAAAGTCAGGAGAGCACCGCGGGCCGTCCGGCTCGCCGCCGTACGAAGGGATCACCGTGTCCGACCAGCCGCGCCCCGTAGCCGAGGACGACCTGCCCGAGCAGATGCGCGTCCGCCGGGAGAAGCGCGAGCGGCTGCTGGAGAGCGGCGAGGCGTATCCGGTGGCGGTGCCGCGCACGCACAGCCTCGCCGAGGTCCGCGCCCAGTACGGCGACCTGCCGGTGGACGCGCACACCGGGGTCACGGTCAGCGTCACCGGCCGGGTGATGTTCCTGCGCAACACGGGCAAGCTCTGCTTCGCGACGCTGCGCGAGGGCGACGGCACCGAGCTGCAGGCGATGCTCTCCCTGGACCGGGTGGGCGCCGACGCGCTGGCCGAGTGGAAGAAGATGGTCGATCTCGGCGACATCGTCGCCGTGACCGGTGAGGTGATCACCAGCAAGCGGGGCGAGCTGTCGGTGCTGGCCGAGCGCTGGCAGATGGCGGCGAAGGCGCTGCGGCCGCTGCCGGTGGCGCACAAGCCGATGTCCGAGGAGGCGCGGGTCCGCCAGCGGTACGTCGACCTGATCGTCCGGCCGCAGGCCCGGCAGACCGTCCGTACCCGGGCCACCGTGGTGCGCTCCCTGCGCGACTCGCTGCACCGCCGCGGGTTCCTCGAGGTCGAGACGCCCATGCTGCAGTTGCTGCACGGCGGGGCGGCGGCCCGCCCGTTCGTGACCCACAGCAACGCGCTCGACATCGACCTCTATTTGCGTATCGCGCCCGAGCTCTACCTCAAGCGGTGCGTGGTCGGCGGGATCGAGCGAGTCTTCGAGATCAACCGCAACTTCCGCAACGAGGGCATCGACTCATCGCACTCGCCCGAGTTCGCGATGCTCGAGGCGTACCAGGCGTACGGCGACTACAACTCGATCGGCGAGCTGACCCGCGAGATCGTGCAGGAGGCGGCCATCGCCGTCGCCGGCTCGACCGTCGTCACGCACCACGACGGCACGGAGTTCGACCTGGGCGGGTCCTGGGACCAGATCACGCTGTTCGGCAGCCTGTCGGAGGCGCTGGGCGAGGAGGTGACGGTCGCCACGCCGCGGGCGACCCTGCTGCGCTACGCGGAGAAGATCGGGCTGTCGGTGCCGGACCACGTCGGAGCGGGCAAGCTCGCCGAGGAGCTCTTCGAGGCCCTGGTCCAGCCGAAGCTGCAGCGGCCGACATTCGTGCGGGACTACCCCGAGGAGACCAGCCCCCTGGTGCGGAGCCACCGCAGCGAGCCCGGGCTGGCCGAGAAGTGGGACCTCTACGTCCGCGGCGTTGAGCTCGCCACCGGATACTCCGAGCTGGTCGACCCGGTCATCCAGCGCGAGCGGTTCCAGGCCCAGGCACTGCTCGCCGCCAAGGGCGACGCGGAGGCGATGCGCCTCGATGAGGACTTCCTGCGGGCGATGGAGTACGGCCTACCGCCCATGGGCGGCATGGGCATGGGCATCGACCGCCTGCTGATGGCCCTGACCGGCCTCGGCATCCGCGAGACGATCCTCTTCCCGCTCGTCAAGCCAGAGTGACCGGGTTGTGTTCATGGAGAACTCCCCGCCAGAGCGGGACAGGTTTCCATGATCACAGGCGTTACGGCTCGAACTTGTAGCCCAGACCGCGGACGGTGACGATGTAGCGCGGGTTGGACGGCTCGGGCTCGATCTTCGACCGCAGGCGCTTGACGTGCACGTCGAGGGTCTTGGTGTCCCCGACGTAGTCCGAGCCCCACACGCGGTCGATGAGCTGGCCCCGGGTCAGCACCCGCCCGGCGTTGCGCAGGAGCAGCTCGAGCAGCTCGAACTCCTTCAACGGCAGCGCGACGACCTCGCCGCCGACGGTCACGACATGCCGCTCCACGTCCATCCGCACGGGGCCGGCGGCCAGCGTATGCGTCGGCGCCTCCGTCGCCTCGGCCGACCGGCGGCGCAGCACGGCACGAATCCGGGCGACCAGCTCCCGGGGTGAGTAGGGCTTGGTGACGTAGTCGTCGGCCCCGATCTCCAAGCCGACCACCTTGTCGATCTCGCTGTCCCGCGCGGTGACCATGATGATCGGCACGGGCGACTTCTGCCGTAGCTGCCGACACACCTCGGTGCCGGACATCTCCGGCAGCATCAGGTCGAGCAGCACAATGTCGGCCCCGTTGCGGTCGAACTCGGTCAAGGCGTCCGTCCCGGTCGGGGCGACCGCCACCTCGAAGCCCTCCTTCCGCAGCATGTAGGACAGCGCGTCGGAGAAGGATTCTTCGTCCTCGACTACCAGCACCCGGGCCACGACGTACTCCTTGGCGATGTTCGGTCAAGCAACGTCTAATTCCTCTACATCGACCTTTGCGACGGCGATCCTCACTGGTCGGTCCCCGCTAAGTCGATCTCCATGGGGTCGATCTCACCGCCCGGGGGTAGCGGCAGGGCGGCGTCCGGCGCTCGGGCCGGCAACCGCAGCGTGAACGTGGAGCCGACCCCCACGGTCGACTCCACCGTGACCCGCCCGCCGTGGTTGACCGCGATGTGCCGGACGATGGCCAGCCCGAGACCGGTCCCGCCCGTGTCGCGCGAGCGCGCCTGGTCGGCTCGGTAGAACCGCTCGAAGATCCGGTCCAGGTCCTTGGCGGCAATGCCGATGCCCTGGTCGATGACGGCGATATGAACCTGGTCGCCCACCACGGCCGCGTCGACGGTGACCTTCGTGTCCTCCGGGCTGTAGGTGATCGCGTTCTCCACCAGGTTCGCGACCGCGGTCACCAGCTGCCCTTCGTTGCCGTACACGGTCAGCCCATGCGCCCCGGTGACCACCAGGTCGATGCCCTTGGCGGTCGCGCCCGTCCGCGCGCGGTCGATCACCTCGGCGATGATCCGGTCCACCGGCACCGGCACGGGTTCGGGCAGGGGGTCGGCTCCCTGCAGCCGGGACAGCTCCAGCAACTCCTTCACCAGCCGCGCCAGGCGCTGCGACTCGTGGTGGATGCGCTCGGCGAAACGCCGGGACGCCTCCGGGTCGTCGACCGCGTCGAGCAGTGTCTCGGCGAGCAGGGCCAGCGCTCCGACCGGGGTCTTCAGCTCGTGGCTGACGTTGGCCACGAAGTCGCGCCGGACCCGGGCGACGCGGTGGGCCTCGGTGACATCGGTGGCCTCGATCGCGACATGTCCGCTCGGGTAGGCGTCGCCGGTGAGGGCGGTCACCGTCACCCGGACCCCCCATGGCTCGGCGCGGCTGGCATCGCCCGCCGCGCTCCGGGGAAGCTCGAGCTCAACCTCACGCCGGACGCCGGTGCGGCGAACCTGTCCGGCCAGGGTCCGGAGGACCGGATGGACCTGGCGCGCTGTGTCGCTGGTGCGGACCAGGCCGAGGTCGACGGCGGTCGGGTTCGCCAGAACCGGTTGGTCGGCCGGGTCCAGGACCACCACCCCGACCCGCAACGCGTTCAGGGTGTCGGCCGACAGCCGGGCCGCCGTGCGTAAGGATCGGCGGCTCCAGGTCACGGCCACGCTCCCTTCTGCCTCACGGGTGGCCCTCCTGCCTCCCAGGTGGCCCTCCTGTCTCACGGGTGGCCCGCCGCGATGGTAGGCCGCACGGCACCTGTTGCCGCCGCGCCGACCGTACAAATCGGAATTTTGTTGGGGAAAGTTCATCTGGCCAATCCCTGGCGTTCACCAACGATCGTCACGCGACGCGCTGGACCGGGGCCTCGTCGTGGTGCTGCTGGGAGGGCGTGAAAGCGGTGAACGGGGCTGGCCCGTGACCGTGACCACCGCTCTGACCTGCGATTACTACTGCTCGTAATCGAGACACTGCCGTAGGTAACAGCGTGCCGCTTTTCGGTGTGATGGGCGACACGTCCGGGTTTCAGAGGATTAGTCCGTTCGGGTACGGTCGCAGGACCCTGCCACCGACGGCGACCCCGCTGGTCGCCGCTTGCCCGAACGACGCCGGGAGCAAGCCCGCAGGTGAGTGCCGTGGGCGAGGTCCTGGGCGTGAAAGGAGCTCGCGTGTCAGTCAACGCCGCATTCCGGACCGTCCACGCCGCGCGACAGAAGGTCCACGCCGCGGCTCGGGCCGTCCACGCCGCGGTCGGGGACGTCGTGCGCCGGGCCGGCACCGGCCGAGCCGCGCACGGCCTGGCCGTCCTCGGTGCGATCGCCGGCCTGAGCGCCTTCGGCGGTGGCGTCGGCCCCGGCGCGCTGGCCAACGCCGCCGACACCCCCGCACCGGTCGCCGCCGCATCGGCCGACGCCCCCGCACCGGCCGACACCTCCGCGTCGGCCGACAGCGCGGTCGCGAGCGCGGCGCCTGTGGCGATGCCCACCGCCGCGAAGATCCCCAGCTACGAGGCCCTCCTGCAGCCCAACGCGTTCTACTGCGGACCGGCGGCCACCCGGATCGCGCTGACGGCCCACGGGTACGGGCCGAGCTTCGACGACCTCGCCCGCGCCCTGGGTACCACGCCGGCGGGCACCGCCTCGATCTTCGAGGTCACCCGGGTCCTCAACGACGTGTACGGCTACGAGCGGTACGTGTCCGTGGAGCTGTCGCACCGCGGGGCGACCGACGCCCAGGTCGAGAAGCTGCGCGACGATGTCATGAAGGCCATCAACAGAGGTGACCCGGTGGTCGCGAACATCATCGGGACGGTCACCGACACGGCCGGCGAGGTCCACTCCTACAACGGTGGGCATTACGTGACCATCACCGGCTACAGCGACCAGGGAGAGATCATCACCGTGGCCGACCCGGCCGACCGGGTGGGCAGCAACGAGTACCAGGTGCCGTTGCGCGTGATGGCCGACTGGATCTCCTCGCGCGGTTACTCGGCCTGACCCCCAGCGTCACCGGGTGACTCACAGCGTCACCAAGTGACTCACAGCGTCGCCGAGTGACTCACAGCGTGACCGGGAGGCCCAGCGATCACCGGACCCGGTATGACCGTCCGCCCGCCCACGGTGCCGGCCGGCCATACCGGGCCGACCGCGGTCCTCGCCCCTAGGACACCGCGGTCGTCGGTGATCGCACGTCGGTTGCCCAGCTCATCCCGAGCACCGACGTGGGACGACCCCGCCGGCGTCGCAACGCTCCGTCGGCACGGTGTTGCGGGTCGTCACCATGTAGACCTCTTCGCGGCGCATTTATGACGGCCGGTCTGAGGTCGGCATTGCGTCGCAAACCCGACAGCCGATACGCGGTCGGGCCTGATCTGATCGCTCGGAGTAGTGGGGTGGTGGCGGACGGAGAGGGGCGGATCTGTGCACGGGGCGGACCGGGTCACCGATGGCGAGCTCATCACCGCAGCTCGGGCGGGGGACGAGCAGGCGTACGCGGAGCTCTATCGCCGCCACGCGTCCGCGGCCCTTCGGTTCGCCCGGTCCCTGACGGGGCACGCCGCCGACGCCGACGACCTGGTCGCCGAGGCGTTCACGCGCGTGCTGGCCGCGCTGCGAAGCGGCAACGGCCCGGCTGAGGCGTTCCGGCCGTACCTGCTCTCCGCGCTCCGTAACGCCTTCTATGACGGCGCCCGCCGGAGCGGGCGCGAGCACCCGGTCGAGGAGCTGACGCCGTGGGTTCCCGTCGTGGACCCCACCGCAGCCGCCGACGAGCGTCGCCTCATCGCCCGGGCCTTCCAGGACCTGCCGGAGCGTTGGCAACTGGTGCTCTGGCACACCGAGGTCGAGGGCGAGCAGCCGGCGGACATCGCGCCGTTGCTGGGGATCAGCGCCAACGCGGTGGCGGCGTTGGCCTACCGCGCCCGGGAGGGCCTGCGGGAGCGCTACCTGCACGCGCACATCGGTAGCGCCGTCGACGAGAAGTGCCGCCCGACCGTGTCCCGGCTGGCCGCCTACACCCGCAACCGGCTCTCCCGAACCGAGGCCGCGCGGGTCCGGCGTCACCTCGACGAGTGCGACCGCTGCCGGTTGCTCTTCGGTGAGCTCGCCGACGTCAACTCCCGCCTCGGCGCCCTGCTCGGGCCGGTCGTCCTCGGCGGCGCCGCGACCGCCTACCTCGCGGCGCGCGGCACGGCCGGGGTCATCGTCCTCAGCACGGCGTCCAGCGGTGCCCCGGCGTCGGCGGTGTTCGGCCGGGGACCGGCGGTCAAGGTGGGCGCAGCCGTCGCGGCCGCCGCCAGCATCATGGCGGTCGCTCTCGCGGTCCTTCCCCACCACTCGCCCGCGCCGACCGACCCGTCGGCGCCGGCCGCGCCGGCCGCCCCGGCGGCGTCGACCGCTCCAGTCGATCCGCGCCCGTCCGACGCGGGCGATGCGCCGGTGTGGACGGCCGCGGAGTCATCGGGCGTGGTCGCCAGCGTGGAGCCGGTCGGTGAGCTGACGCCCGGCCAGGAGGGAACGCTCGTGCTGACTGTCACGGCGTCCGTATCGATCAAGCTTCTCGGCCTGGGACCGATCACCGCGACGGTGACCCTGCCGACCGGGATCACCCTGCTCGACAGCGACGAGGGGGACGGCTGGAGCTGCTCGGGCACGACCACCGTCGTCTGCGTCCTCGCGCAGTTGGCCGTCGGCGAGACCGCGCAGACCCTCCTCAAGGTCGCCGTCGCCCCGTCGGCCAGCGTCGGCCTGCCACTCCTGCAGATCAGCGTGCCGGACGTCGGATCGTCCACAGTACGGACGAGTTCGGGCGCGGGCGATGGCGATCTCGGGGGCGTCACGATCATGAGCGCTCCGGCGAGGGTCGTCACGGCGGGCAATTCGTTGCTGTCGTGTGGCCTGCTCGCGTTGACCTGCACGCTGGCCCGCAGCGGCGCGGGCATCGTCGATGTCGACAACGACAACTACGCCATGGAGCCGTACACCGAGCTCCTTGCTCCGTTGGGCGCTCCGTACGGGTCAGCCGTCAGCGGCGCCACCCTCTCGCTCGGCGGCGAGGTCCGATGGGCCGGCCTCTACTGGGCCGGCACCGGCACCCCGCCCACCTCCCCGACGGCGTATGTACGGACGCCCAGCAGCGTCGGATACCAGGTCGTCAGCGCCACCCGCGTGTCCCAGGTTTCGGCCCCCTGGCTGAACCACCCCGTCTATCAGGCCGTCGCCGACGTCACCGAGCTCGCCCGTGCGGCCCGGGCCAACGGGCAATGGTGGGTCGCGGTGCCGCCCTCCGCGTTCGCCACCGGCCCCGGCACGTTCGCCGGGTGGGCCCTCGTGGCGATCGTCGACGACGGTGGGCCGGAGCGGACGGTTGCGGTCTTCGATGGGCTGGTGGCGGTCAGCGGCACTGAACCGACGTCGGCCAGGCTGACCGGGCTCACCAGTGGTTCCGCGAGCGTGGGCCTCGTCGCCTGGGAGGGCGACCGGGGCCGGACCGGTGACCTGGTGATGCTGGACGGGGTGGCCCTCGACGCGCCGTCGCCCGACAACATGCTCACCAGCCGCACCAACGGCACGCCCGCCAGGTGGAACACGTTCGGCACGGACGCCGTGGTGCTGACGGGCACCGCGCAGAACCGCGACCCGGTGGTGAGCGCGGTGGCGGGCAGTGACGAGTGGCTGCTCGGCGCTCTCGTGATCGCTACCGGCCCCTGAGCGTCAGCGGCTGGACTGGCGGGCGGCCGCGGTGGCGGGATGCACCGCGACCAGGCCGGCCCGTTCGCGCGCCTCGCAGAGCTCGACGAGCCGGTGGTAGGCCTCCTCGCCGATCAACGCGATGAGCTCGGGACCGTACGAGCGGTACATCGGCTCGCCACCCACGTGCGCCTCGGGCGACGAGGTGCACCACCAGTACAGGTCGTGCCCGCCCTCGCCCCAGCCGCGCCGGTCGAACTCGGCCAGAACGGTAAGCAGGATCTTCGATCCGTCGACCCGCTTGGTCCACTCCTGGTCGCGTCGGATCGGCAGCTGCCAGCAGACGTCGGGCTTGTACTCCAACGGGTGCCGCCCGTCGCGCAGCGCCTGGGCGTGCAGCGCGCACCCGGCGCCGCCCGGGAAGTCCGGGTCGTTGAGGAAGACACAGGGGCCATCGGGCCGGGTGGCGGTCCGCCGAGCCGGAGTGGTGCCGTCGATGGTGTCCATCTCCGTGTAGTTGTCGAACCCCCGCCGGTAGTGCTGCCACGTCTGCGGCGTGAGCAGCTTGACCGCGGCCCGCAGCCGCTTCTCGTCGTCCTTGTCGGTGAAGAACGCGCCGTGGGAGCAGCAGCCATCGACAGATCTGCCCTCGATGATCCCGTGGCAGCCGCGGCCGAAGATGCACGTCCACCGCGACAGCAGCCACGTCATGTCTGCCCGGATCACGTGGTCCGGGTTGGCCGGATCGGTGAACTCCAGCCACTCGCGCGGGAAATCCAGCCCCACCTCACGGTCGCGCGGACCGGCGCCGTTGGGTGAACCGGCGCTCCCGCCGGGCGAGTCGGGCAGGGCCGGGTCGAGGGTGATCAGCACCGGCATGTCGTCGTGGGAATGACCCGAGGGCCGCCCGGAACCGGAGGCGGAGTCCTTGGCGGTGCGGCGAAGGGCCCGCGAGCGGCTGCTCATGAGCGGACCGACAGCGAGGCCGGGACACACGTCATCGCGCCAGCGTACGTCGTACCGCCCGGTGGTCCGGTGAACCGTGCCGTGTCCTGGCCCGTGCGGATGCCATCGGTGGACCTAGGCTCGCGGGTATGCGGCTCGGGGTGCTCGACGTGGGATCGAACACCGTACATCTCCTGGTGGTCGACGCGCACCGCGGGGCGCATCCGTGGCCGGCCTACTCCGACAAGC
Organism: Micromonosporaceae bacterium; assembly: GCA_019690055.1. Classification (GTDB taxonomy): domain Bacteria; phylum Actinomycetota; class Actinomycetes; order Mycobacteriales; family Micromonosporaceae; genus DATBGZ01. Next base: position 167 of record JADGGF010000081.1, on the reverse strand, counting down.
GGGTGCTGCGCCTGGCCGAGCGCATCGGGCCTGACGGCTCCCTGCCCCCCGACGCCGCGGATGAGCTGGGGGCGGCGGTCGCCGCGGCCCGGGTCGCGGCGAGTCAGCACGGGGTCGACGACATGCTCGCCTTCGCGACGTCGGCGGTGCGCGACGCGGCCAACGTC
>JADGGF010000747.1 GCA_019690055.1 Micromonosporaceae bacterium | reverse complement strand
CCGCTGACCGGTACCCTGCGCACAGCGCCCACCCAGCAAGGAAGGTGATCGCGTGTCGCAGCCCTTGCCCGCCGCCCCGGCCCGGACCCCCGCCTGGCGGTACGCCCTCGGGATGTTCGGTACCTCCATCCCCATCAACATGATCAAAGGATCGATGATCCTGTACTACGTCGACATCCTCGGCCTGGACGTGCGGGCCTACGGCGTGGTGATGGCGATCTACGCGGTCATCGACGCGGTCGACAATCCGGTGCTCGGGCATCTCTCGGACCGGACGCGGACCGCGTACGGCCGGCGGCGTCCGTGGCTGCTCATCGGGGCGCCGATGCTCGGGGCGTGCATGATCGCGTTCTTCTCGGCCCCGGAGTCATTGGACGGTCTGGGACTGGTGCTGTGGTTCGCGGTGTTCGCGATCCTGTGCGAGGCGTTCGACTCGATGATCAACGCGAATTACGGGGCCCTGCTGCCCGAGCTGTACCCGGTCGAGCGGGACCGGGCGGTGGCCAACGGCCTGCGTCAGGGCTTCCAGCTCGTCGCGCTGGTCATCTCGCTGGCGGTGACACCCCTGCTCACCACGAGCGTCTTCGGTACGGAGGAGACCACGGAGGGATTCCAGATCACGGCCATCATCTACGGATTGATAGCTGTTGTGGTCATTGGGTTCATGGCGCTCTCCGCCCACGAGAACCCGCGGTACTCCACTGTGCAGCGTCCGAAGCTGCTGCTCAGCATCTGGACGATCGTCCGTGACCCGTTGTTCTGGAAGGTCGGGTTGACCGGGGCGTGCTACGGCATCGCCATGGCCCTGGTGCTGACGGGCATCCAGCTCTATGTGCGGTACTCGCTGGGCCTTCCGGTGGCGAATGCCCTGTACCTGCAGGGCATCGTCATCGTGATCGCCGCCGGTGGTCTGGTCGGGTGGACGCGCGTGGTCGCCCGCAAGGGAGCCTTGTGGACGTGGCGACTGGCCTTCGCGCTGCTCGCCGCCAGCTTCGGGGTCCTGTTCTTCGCCAACAGCCTGGTGACCGCGATCGCGGCCGGTGCGCTGGTCGGGATCGGATGGTCGGGCATGCTGGCCACCAACGACCTCATCACCGCGCGCGTCCTCGACGGCGACGCCGCTCGCAACGGCGAGCACCGGGAGGGCCTGTTCCTGTCCGCGTTCGGGTTCTTCGGCCGGCTCAACGGAATCGTGACCGGGCTGGCGTTGACTTCGCTGGGTGTCTTCTTCGGGTACAACTCCGGCGACGATCCGGGCGACGATCCCGGCCTGGCGTTCCGCATGTACCTGTGCGTCTATCCCTTTGTGCTCACCACGATCGGGGCGGTGGCGTCGCGGCTGTTCACGGTGCCGCTGCAGACGCCCGAGGCGGCCGGGCAGCCGGACGAGGCGCCGAAGGAACCCGTGGCGTGAGCCGGCGCCTCGTCATCACGGCCGACGACCTGGGCCGGGATGCGGGCTCGACCGAGGTGATCGGAGCACTGCTCGCCGAGGGGCACATCACGGCGGCGTCGCTCATCACGGTCGCGCCGGAGTCGGCCCCGGCCGTGGCCGCGGGCCGCCCGGGGGGGGTGGGGCCGCGCCAGCACGG
>JADGGF010000746.1 GCA_019690055.1 Micromonosporaceae bacterium | reverse complement strand
CTCCGAACCGAGCAGCATCGTGCCGGTCGTCTCCATCGTCACGTGGGCGATCAGCGCCACGTCCCGGCCCGACTCGGCGATCGCCCGCCGCGCCCCGACAATCGCCGCCTTGGTCTGCAGCAGGTCCTGGCAGGTCTCCACGATCAACGCATCGGCGCCGCCGGCCAGCAGTCCGGCCGCGTTCTGGCGGTACCCCTCCCGCAGGTCGGCGTAGCTGACGTGCCCGAGCGTCGGCAGCTTGGTGCCCGGACCCATCGAGCCCAGCACGAACCGCGGCCGGTCAGGTGTCGAGTACCCGTCCGCGACCTCGCGGGCCAGCCGGGCGGCCGCCAGCGACAGATCGAAAATCCGGTCGGCCAGGCCGTACTCCCCCAGCGCGGTCAGGTTCGCGCCGAACGAGTTCGTCTCCACGCAGTCCGCGCCCGCCCGCAGGTACGCCTCGTGAATGCCGCGCACCACATCCGGCAGGGTCAGGCACAGGATCTCCGAACAGCCCTCGTGGCCCTGGTAGTCGTCGACCGTGGGGTTCGCCGCATGCAGCATCGTGCCCATCGCTCCGTCGGCGACGAGGACGCGGTCCCGGATGCTCTCCAGGAACCGGTTGGACGATTGGCCGGCTCGCATACGGTTCACCACCCGTACAGGCTAACCGCCGGCCCGCGCAACCGTCGCATGCGTAACCGGTCCGGTTAGGCTGGCGGACGTGAGCGAGTTCGACGGCCTGCCCCTGCTGCGCAGCCCGGTGGCCATCGCGGCCTTCGAGGGGTGGAACGATGCGGCCGACGCGGCGACCGCCGCGATCGAGCACCTGCAGCGGGTGTGGTCGGCCCGGCCGGTGGGGCACATCGACCCGGAGGATTACTACGACTTCCAGGTGAACCGGCCCACGGTCAGCTACACCGACTCCGGCCGGCGCATCACCTGGCCGACCACGTACGTCACGGCGGCCAGTCCACCCGGCGCCGACACCGACGTCGTGCTCATCCGCGGGATCGAGCCGAGCACCCGGTGGCGCTCGTTCTGCAACGAGATCCTCGAGATCTGCCACAGCCTGGAGGTGTCCAAGGTCGTGCTGCTCGGGGCGCTGCTGGCCGACGTGCCGTACGCTCGCCCGCTGCCGATCAGCGGCAGCGCCGACAACCCCCGAGACATCGAGCGGTACGGCATGACCCCGAGCCGATACGAGGGCCCCACCGGCATCGTCGGGGTGCTGCACGACGCCTGCCGCACCGCCGAGGTCGAGTCGGTCTCGTTCTGGGTGCACGTGCCGCACTACGCGAACAACCCGCCCTGCCCCAAGGCGACCCTGGCCCTGCTGCACCGGATCGAAGAGGTCCTGGATGTGCAGATCCCGATGGGCTCGCTGCCCGAGGAGGCGGCCCAGTGGGAGCAGCGGCTGCGGGTGGCCACCGAGCAGGACGCGGAGCTGGCCGCGTACGTCCGGGAGCTCGAGGAGCGCGCCGGCGAGGACCTCACTCCCCGCTCGGGCGACGAGATCGCCCAGCAGATCGAGCGCTACCTGCGCCGCCGCGGCGGCCCCACCGGTCCGGTCCGCTGACTCGCGTCCCGCCCGCCTCGGTGACGCCCCCTAACC
>JADGGF010000745.1 GCA_019690055.1 Micromonosporaceae bacterium | reverse complement strand
ACATTTCTCCGCGCGCCGGCCGATGCGGATTCTGGCCCGTATGGATGGCCGGTCGATCTTGCCGAAGGCGGCTCTAAGGTTCTTCGAACCGCGCGGACCACCCTCGCTGCATGGGCCGCAAAAAGATCATGATCGGGGCGGTGGCGTTCGCGCTCGTGGTCGTGACCGCCGTCGCGCTGGCGGTCGTGGTGCCCCGGTTGCGCGCCGGCCGGAACACCCCACCGGTCGCGCCGATCGCCGCCACGCTCCGGGTGATCACCCCGGCCGCCCTGGTGGGCCAGGAGGCCGAGCTGCTCGCCGCGGCGGTGTCGCGCCGACCGCTCGCCCGTTTCGAGCTGTGGTCGGGCGGCGAACGCGTCGCCGAGGCCCGGCCGATCGTCGACGGGAACCGGGGTGCGGCGGTGTTGCGCTGGACGCCTCAGTCCGCGGGTACCCACCTGCTGGTGCTGCGGGCGATCGACGACCTCGGGCACGCCGCGCCGGTACGGATGCGCACCGCCGAGCTCCCGGAGGCCTCCGTCCCGCTCGGCAACGGGCTCGTCGGGCCGTCGTTGGTGGGTCGCCGTGAACTGGCGGCCGCCCCGGTGGGCTCGGCTGACCCGGCTGATCCGGCGGCTCCGACGGTGACCACGGTCGTAGCGAAGTGCACGCTGCGTATCAGCGCGGACACGGGATCGCTGCCGACGCTGGCGCTGTACATCGCCGCGCCGGGCCTACCCGGGTTCCAGGCCCTGCGGTACGGCGACACCGGCCACAGCGAGGCTCGGCTGCCGCTGGTCGCTGGCGACGTAGCGGTCTATGCGCTGGGCTACGGCGGGCAGGAGAGCGCGGCGTCGCCGATCCTGTCGGTGGCGCCGCCGGCCGAGTGCGCCGACAGCCGGTGGCAAGGAGACGTGTCTCTTGTGGACGGTCGGCTCTTCAGCCAGCCCGGGCCGCCGGACCTTGCCTACCTCTACCTCTCGATCGATGGTGGGCCGTGGCACGGGTGCCGGCCCAGGACCAGACCTTCATCCGGCGGCGCAACGGGGTGCTGGACTTCAGCCGGGTGCTGCCGCCGCTGGGCGCCGCGAAGCGGATCGACGTCGAGGCGTGGAGCCACGATGGAACCAGCGCGTACAAGGTCGGCTCGGGCACGCTGATCGCGGGCGAAGGCGAGGAGACCTTCATGCTTTCACTGAGATCGATCGGTCCGGGACCACCGATGGATCGACGACACAGTGGACGGTCAGGCCGGCGCTGGCCGACTGCACGACGTACTACTGGCGCGTGCGGGCCGTCACCGGACGCATCCAGGGTCCCTGGTCCGATGCCCACCTTACGGTCATCAGCGCTAGGAGGTGGCCCGCGACGGTTAGCCGCCGATGGGCAGCGGCACGAGTTCGACCGGTTCGCCGGGCCGGTGCTCCGGCGTGAGGACGGCGAGGGCGTCGGCGTGCGCGGCCGCCCCCAGGTAGCCGGACTGCGTGGCGGTCTTCTCGCTGCGGGACCGAGTCGGCGAGCTTTGGGCGCGGGCGATGGCCCGGACCTGGTGTCCCTCCCATTGAACCGGGAGGAGTCGGGTGTGGTGGGGGTCGGCCGGTGCGGGGCCGCACAG
>JADGGF010000744.1 GCA_019690055.1 Micromonosporaceae bacterium | reverse complement strand
TGCTGGTCGAGACCACGGCGACCGACGTGTGCTGTGCCGGGTGTGGCACGAGGGCGGTGGTGCATGACCGGCGTGAGCATCTGCTGCGCGATGTCCCGGTGGCTGGCCGGGCCACCGTCTTGGTGTGGTGGAAGCGGATCTGGCGCTGCCCGAACCCGGCGTGTGTGGTGCGCACGTGGACCGAGCAGTCGCCGCTAGCCAGGCTGCGGCAGTCGCTGACCGCGCGGGTCAAGGCGTGGGTGACCCGACGGGTCGGCGCCGACGGGGAGACGGTCAGCTCGGTGGCTCGCAGCCTGGATGTGGGCTGGTGGTCGGTGATGCGCGCCGTGGTCGAGGTCGGCCGCCCGATGGTGGACGACCCGGGCCGGTTGGCTGATGTGTCCGGGTTGGGGGTGGATGAGCATGCCTGGCAGCGGGCCAACGCGGTCCGTACCACCCAGTACGCCACGGTGTCGTGGGCCTGCGGCCGAACCGGCCGGCCCGGCTGTTGGAGGTCGTGCCCGGTCGCTCCGGCGGGGTCTACGGGGACTGGCTGGCGCAGCAGCCGGACTGCTGGCGCGAGCAGATCACGGTGGCGGCGCTGGATCCGTTCCGGGGCTATCTGAACGCGCTGCGCGAGCACCTGCCCGGCGCGACCCATGTGCTGGACGCGTTCCACGTCACCGCGCTGGGCATGAAGGTCGTCGACGAGGTCCGCCGCCGGGTGCAGCAGGACACCCTGCACCGGCGTGGTCACAAGGGCGACCCGCTGTACGAGGTCCGGCGGCTGCTACGCCTGGTGGGCGGCCCAGCAGCTGTGCCTGGCCTACGCCAAGACTGACCTGGCCGCAGGTCGGGCCCATGCCGCCAAACTCATCGATGACTTTCTGGACTGTCCGGTGCCTGAGGTCGCCCGGCTCGGCCGCACGCTTGCCGTGTGGCGCAAGGAGTTCCTGGCCTACTTCGACACCAGCCGAGCCAGCAACGGACCCACCGAAGCCGTCAATCTTCTGGTTGAGAAGATCCGCCGCATCGGCCACGGCTACCGACGCTTCGACCACTACCGAATCCGCCTACTCCTGCACTGCGGAATCGACTGGCCTACCCTGATCCCACCAAGGATCAGAAGGCGCCGACCCACGTTCGTGGCGTAGAGCCAGATTGTTCGGCATCGACCACGTTTCCGTCCAGGTCCTCGACCTGAGCCTCGACGCCCGGCGGGGCGGCGATCAGCACGGCCCGGACGGTAGCCGGATTGCGGTACTCGAACAGGATCGGGACCGGCCGCTCCCTAAGTCGGCCGCCCAGATGACGACGGAAGCATCGATCGATCCCACAGTCCCAACGATTAGAGGCCGTGCGGGCGCGTCCGCGTGCTCGCGGAAGACGCCGCCCCACGACGACCGCCGTATCTCAGGACATCAGCCAACCGCACCCAACAGATCGCCCGCTACTCGTTCAGGCGGAGGTCAGGGTGCGCGGGCCGACCAGGAGCGCGCTCCCCGCCACACGACCTCGCCGTGCGCAGCATTCTTCGATCGGGACAGATAGCCGCGTGTGCGACGCGTCACCACGCGTACAGCATCCTAGGAAGCTAGGCTCTATGCCCGGCCGGGGAC
>JADGGF010000743.1 GCA_019690055.1 Micromonosporaceae bacterium | reverse complement strand
ACCACGTGATCGGCCCATGGACCGGGGTGGGGTGGGGCGGCGGCGACCCGCCCCACACCTTTAGTGGCTCTTCGCCATGAACGTGGGAGGCCAGCCGCGACACGTCATCGAGGGTGATGGCTGATTGAGGGCTGGGGCCTCATGATCCAAAGCGACCAAGCTACGGATCTTTGGAGGCCCCAGTGGGTGCTGACGCTACCAGTTGCTGTGCGGAAACCATCGTTGACCTGCCCGGGTTCGTCGTTCTGGCGGCGGGTGAGTACGGCGGCGAGCTGGAGCTGCTGGTCGAGACCACCGCGACCGAGGTTGATTGCTCACAATGCGGCACGGGGGCGGTGGTGCATGATCGGCGTGAGCATCTGCTGCGCGATGTGCCGGTCGCCGGTCGGGCGACGGTTCTGGTGTGGTGGAAGCGGATCTGGCGCTGCCCGAACCCGGCATGTGCGATGCGCACGTGGACCGAGCGGTCGCCGCTAGCCAGGCCGCGGCAGTCGCTGACCGCGCGGGCCAAGGCGTGGGTGACCCGGCGGGTTGGTGCCGACGGGGAGACGGTCAGCTCGGTGGCGCGCAGCCTGGGTGTGGGCTGGTGGTCGGTGATGCGTGCGGTCGTTGAGGTCGGTCGCCCGATGGTGGACGACCCGGCCCGCTTGGCTGACGTGTCCGGGCTGGGGGTGGACGAGCATGCCTGGCAGCGCGCCAACGCCGTCCGCGCCACCCAGTACGCGACCGGTGTCGTGGGCCTGCGCGCGAACCGGCCGGCCCGGCTGCTGGAGGTCGTGCCGGGCCGCTCCGGTCGCGTCTATGGGGACTGGCTCGCACAACGGCCCGACTGCTGGCGCGAGCAGATCACGGTCGCCGCGCTGGATCCGTTTCGCGGCTATCTGAACGCGCTGCGCGAACACCTGCCCGGCGCGACCCATGTGCTGGACGCGTTCCACGTCACCGCACTCGGCATGAAAGTCGTCGACGAGGTCCGCCGCCGGGTGCAGCAGGACACCCTGCACCGGCGCGGCCACAAAGGCGACCCGCTGTACGAGGTTCGTCGGCTGCTGCGCCGCCGCGCTGACCGGCTCAGCCCTGGTGCGATCGCCCGCCTCGACACCGCGCTGGCCGCCGGGGACCCGACCGGTGAGGTCACCGTGGCCTGGTGGGCGGCCCAGCAGCTGTGCCTGGCCTACGCCAAGACCGACCTGGCCTCAGGACGGGCCCACGCCGCCAAACTCATCGACGACTTCCTCGACTGCCCGATACCGGAGGTGTCCCGGCTCGGCCGCACGCTTGCCATGTGGCGCAAGGAGTTCCTGGCCTACTTCGACACCGGCCGCGCCAGCAACGGACCCACCGAAGCCGTCAACCTCCTGGTCGAGAAGATCCGCCGCATCGGCCACGGCTACCGACGCTTCGACCACTACCGACTCCGCCTACTCCTGCACTGCGGAATCGACTGGCCTACCCTGATCCCACCAAGGATCAGGAGGCGCCAACCCAGGTTCGTGGCGTAGAGCCCCTTTAGTTTCTTTTGTGGCCATTTTGTGGGCGACACGCCGTCATGAGAAAGGCGTACGATCACTGTCCACTCAGCTGTATTCTGTAACGCTATTTGCT
>JADGGF010000080.1 GCA_019690055.1 Micromonosporaceae bacterium | reverse complement strand
CGTCGGCGAGGCCGAGGATGGTCGCGACGCCATCGACGCGGTGCACCGCCACCGGCCCGACGTGGTGCTGATGGACATCCGTATGCCCAATGTAGACGGACTGGCGGCGACGGCCGCGATCCGAGCGCGGGTCGATCCGCCCGCCGTACTCGTGCTCACCACCTTCGACAGCGACGACGAGGTGTTCCGCGCGCTGCAGGCGGGTGCGTCGGGGTTCCTATTGAAGGACACGCCGCCGACCGAGTTGATCCGCGCGGTGCGCCTGGCCGCCGCCGGCGACGCCATGCTGTCCCCGAGCATCACCCGCCGGGTCATCGCCCGGTTCACCGCCGAGGATCGCTCTCAGCGTCGGCGGGAGGCGCAGCAACGACTCGAGCCGCTCACCGACCGGGAGCGCCAGGTGCTCGTCGAGATCGGGCGCGGTCGGTCGAACGCCGAGATCGCCGCCCGCCTGCACCTGAGTGAGGCCACGGTGAAGACCCACGTCACGCATCTGTTCGAGAAGCTGTCGGCCACCAACCGTGTGCAGCTCGCCATCGCCGCGTTCCGCGCCGGGCTTGTGGACTGAGTTCGCGAGGCTGGCCGGACACGGGTCAGGCCGGCGTCGATGGTCAGCCGACCGACACCGCGGCCAGCGCGCGCAGGCGCTCGGCCAGAGTGGTCTCGTAGAAGTCGAAGAAGCCGTCGGGGTCCGGTCCGGCATTCTGCAGGACGAGGTGGTCGAAACCCGCGTCGGCGTACGTCCGAACGGCGTTCACGTGCGCCTGCGGGTCGGGGCCGACGGCGAACTGCTGCCGGATGGCGTCCTCGGTGACGGTGCGGGTGGCGGCTTCGAAATTGATGGGGTTGGGTAGCTCACTCATCACCTTCCACCCGGTCACGGCCCAACGACTGGTCTGCCAGGCCGCTCGCACCGCCTGTTCCTCGCTCGGCGCCCAGGCGAGCGGCACCTCGGCGTAGCGGAGACCGTGGCCGCCGGCGCGCTGGTAGACGGCAACCAGGTCGGGTTTCGGCTCGGTGGCGAACATCCCGTCGCCGAGCTCGGCGGCGATCGCGGCCGAGGCCGGACCGCTCGCGGCCACCACGATCGGTGGTGCTTGGTTGGGCAGGTCGAAGACGCGGGCGTCCTCCAGACGGAAGTACCTGCCCTCGTACGACCGGTAGCCTCCCTGCCACAGCAGCCGGATGATCTCCAGCGCTTCCCGCAGCCGGGCGTGTCGTTCGCGTACGTTCGGGAAACCCTGGCCGACGACGTGCTCGTTGAGCCGTTCGCCCGCCCCGACCCCGAGCGTGAACCGCTCACCGGAGACGATCGCGAGCGTGGCGGCCGCTTGGGCGATGATCGCCGGGTGGTAGCGCATGGTCGGACAGGTGACGCCAGTGACCAGGCGGATCCGTTCGGTCCGGGCGGCGATCGCGCCGAACACCGTCCACGTGAACGGCGAGTGCCCCTGGATGTCCAGCCAGGGATGGAAATGGTCGCTTATATCGACGAAGTCGAAGCCGACCTGCTCGGCGCGGACCGCCTGCCGAATCAGCTCGTTCGGTCCAAACGCCTCGGTAGCCAGCTTGTAGCCGATCTGCATGAGGCCTCCCCCGCGACTGGTACCCCGTCACCTTCCCACCGTCGGCCACCCGCGAGCGGCGATATGTCGGAAAGTTCGTTCCGAGGAAACGTCCGCCCAGGTGGGTGAACCGGGCCGGCGTGAGGCCGTGCCGCAGCGCCGCCTGCGGTACGCATACGCCATGGTCCCGGCGGTCGGCGAGGCGTGACTGCGACCGGGGGGCGACAGCCATGGTGAGGAGGCGGCGTGATGAGCCAGCCAGAGGAGACCAGCATCAAGACGAGCAAGACCGACGACGTGATCATGCGGCCCAACGAGAACCCCGACCGGCGGGTCGACCAGATTCCCCCTCAGGACAAGGAGGACCAGGGGCGGGTGCGGGTCGAGCGCGAGGGTGAGCTGCGCCCGGCCGATGAGCCCGGCTAGGACGCCCCGAGCGCGGCTCAACGGCGGCCTTTCGCCCAGTGCGGGGCCGACAGTGGTCGACGGGCGTGAGGCGGTCGCCACCACCATCGGCACCATGGACCACAATGGGGATTCGGCATTATGGACCGTGACCCAGGGAAAGGCCCTGTCCGTTGATCATCACGCACATCGGTGGCCCCACGGCTCTGATCGAGCTCGACGGGTGGCGCCTGCTCACCGATCCGACGTTCGATCCGCCGGGACAGCGCTACCACTTCGGGTGGGGGACCTCGTCGGTCAAGCTCACCGGTCCGGCGGTTGCCATCGATGATCTGCCCCCGATCGATGCTGTGCTGCTGACCCACGATCACCACGGGGACAACCTCGACGCGGCCGGCCGGGCGATGCTGTCGCGCGCCACCATCGTGCTCACCACCGTGCGCGGGGCGCGCCGTCTCGGCCTGCGCTCGGCCCGGGGCCTGGCGGCCGGTGACGTGACCCAGTTGGCCGCACCGGGGAAACCGGATCTGGCGGTCACGGCAACACCGGCTCGCCACGGTCCCCCGCTCTCCCGGCCGATCGTGGGCGACGTCATCGGATTCGCCGTGCATCGGCCCGGTAAGCGTACGGTCCTGCTGTGGGTCACCGGCGACACCGTGCTGTACCGCGGGTTGCGCCGCGCGGCAGCTGAGATGGATGTCGATGTTGCTCTGGTCCACGTGGGCGGTGTTCGGTTTCCCATCAGCGGGCCGGTGCGGTACACGATGACGGGGCGCGCCGCGGTGGAGCTGGTCGCCGCCGTGCGACCGCGCGTGGCGGTGCCCGTGCACTACGAGGGGTGGTCCCACTTCGCCGACGGGCGAGCCGCCGTCGAGCGCGCGCTCGCGGCGGCGCCCGACGACGTACGCCGACGGGTGTGCTGGCTGCCGATCGGAACACCGCAGACCGTGTGACCGACCTCGGCCGCCCTGGGGCCACCCGGTCTGGTTACCGGTCACCGTCAATCACTCGAGCCCGCGGCGTTCGGGGCGGACTGGTCATTCCACTCGGAGGGCGTCGATGGCGGGGCGCCGCGCGGCGACGCTGCTGGGGACGGCGGTCAGGACCGCGACGAGGAGCAGCGTCGCGGGCAGCCAACAGGCCCACGGCGGTCGGCGCTCAGCCGGGTCCGCCGCTCCCGCGCGCCTGACCTGGATGGCCCGCACTGGCCAGCTCGGCGACGCGCTCGCGATGCTCGGCCATCCATGTCGTGATCTCCTCGGCCGGCATGGGCCGGGCGAACAGGTAGCCCTGGCCGTACCGGCAGCCGACGTCGGCGGCGAGGTCCCGCTCCTCGGGGGTCTCGATACCCTCGGCGATGACCTCCAGCTCGAGGATCCGGGTGAGCTGCACGATTCCCTCGACGAGGTCGCGCTGCGTGTGGCTCGCCGTCATGGACGCGACGAACTGTCGATCGAGCTTGATGCGGTCGACCGGGACGCGGCCCAGGTAGCTCAGGGCCGAGTAGCCGGTGCCGAAGTCGTCGATGGCGACCTGGATCCCCATCCCACGCAGTCGCTGCAGGTCACCCCACACGGCTTCGTCGCTGAGCACGGCGCCCTCGGTGATTTCCAGATGCAGTCGTGACGCCGACACACCGTTGGCGGCGAGTGTGCGTTGGATGCCGTCGAAGAAGTCGGGCGTGCCGAACTGGGTCGGTGAGACATTCACGGAGATGAAAGGTGGCTCCGACGCCACCGAGTCCCATCGTCGGGCGTCGTGGATCGCGGTCGCCAGGACCCAGTCGCCGATGGGAATGATGAGTCGCGATTCCTCGGCGACATCGATGAACGCGGTCGGGGAGAGGCGGCCGTACGTGGGATGGTGCCAGCGGAGCAAGGCTTCAAACCCGGCCACGACGCCAGTGGCCAGGTCGACGACCGGCTGGTACAGCACCGTGAATTCGTGTTCCTCCAGCGCGTGTTTCAGCGCTGACCGCAGCTCCAGTCGTTCAATGACGTTGCTGCGGGAGGTGGGATCGTAGACGTGCCACCGGCCCCGGCCCTCGTCCCGCGCGACGAGGAACGCGAGCTCCGCCTGGCGGGCCAGTTCCTGAGAGGTCTTCGCGTCAACGGTGGTCGCCACTCCCGCGGTCGCCGTGCAGGAGATTTGGATGTGATCGACATCGATTGGTCGGGCGACCGCGTCGAGGAGGCGGCCCGTGATCTCGTCGGCGTCGGATGGCCGGTCGATGTCGACGACCAGGGCGAAGCGGTCGCCGGCGACCCGCCCGACCAGGCCGGGTGGCGGTAGCGCCTCGGTCAGCCGACCGGCGACGGTCTGCAGCACCGCGTCACCGATGTCGAGACCGTACTGTGCGTTGATCAGCTTGAAATCATCGATGTCAAGGATGATCATGCAGATCAGTGCGTCCCGATGTGCTTCGATTTCCTGCCGGACCTTCTCCCGGACGAGAAGACCGCTCACCAGTCCAGTCAGCGGGTCACGGGATGCGCGTTCGGTCAGCTCCCGTTCGAGTCGACGCTGCTCGGTGACGTCGCGGATGGTGACCAGTAGGCCGCGAACCGACGGCTCCGTGCTGGTGACCCGACGGCAGGCGACGTCGAGTTCGGACTGCGAACCGTCACTGCGGGGAAGGAACCAGGTGGCCGCGTCCACGCCCTCCGGGGGCTCGACCACCACGTTCACCGGTGGTGGGACGGCCTCCGGCAGCCGGTCCAGCGCGGCCCCACGTGCCCCATCGGGCTGCGGTGTCGCTCGAACCCGCGCGCGCCACAGCAGATCCGTGGCGGCGGGCCGGACCGCCTCCCCAACCAGATCCGTGAGCTTCACGCCGACGACGTCGGAGGTGCCGAACATCGCGGCTGCGGACTTGCTGGCCAGCACGATCCGGTCGGTGTCGTCGACCAGGAGGATGACGTTCCCACTGGTCTGGGCGACGGCGTTGATGTACTCCTCAATCGTCCGCCGGACGAGTTCGCCGCGCAGCCGGATCCGTTCCAGGACCAGACACGCCTGGGTGGCCAGGACGTCGAGACGGGGCCACACCCGGTCGATCGCGGCCGGGTTGCCCTGGAGGTAGACGCTCAGCAGGCCGTTCCCATCGTTGTGACAGATGGAGTAGGCCAGAGCCGGACCGCCGCCGAGCCGCTCGGCGACGGCGTCGGGTGGAACGTCGATGATCCTGATCGTCCGGATCGGAACATCAGGCGGTGACGGGGAGACGTAGTCCGCCGCCGTGCGGAGGTCATGGGTTACCCGCCCGGTGCCCAGCAGCGGCACGGCGGCATCGAGCGTCGCCATGACCGCTCCGACATCGGTGGCGGCGGCGACGTCCGCCACCGCCTGGCGGAGCGCCTGCTCACCCGCGACCTGGTTGCGCAGGTTCACGGCGACCCCGACGAGCTGGGCCAGCACCAGCGCCAGCATGATCGCCGACACGGTGGCCACTAACGGCTCGTACCAGGGTCTGGCCTTCTGGTATGTGGTCAGCAACAGCAGGGTGACCGGCAGGATGGAGGCGACGGCCAACAGGGACAGCCGCAGGGGAATCGAGCGCCGCGACGGACGGTCCTGCTGACCGAGGTCCCGCATGCTGGGCAGCAGTGCGGCCAACCCCCATGCGCCCGCGAAGGCAAGCCAACCCAGCTCGGTGGCGTTGTCCTCCGCGACATCTCCGCGGACGGTCGCGAGGCTGAACAGGACGTCCGAGGTGAGAAGGCTGGCGATTCCCGCGACCAGCAGCCCCAGCGCCCCGTTCCACCGCTGCGAGGTGGCCATGTGGATGGTGGCCGCCAGGAGAAGCACATCCCGGGCGACGAAGAAGATCCGGGCCGCGGCCTGGAGGCCGGGCAGGTCCGGCGTCAACGCGAAGGGAACGGCGATGAGCACGCCCACCAGCAGGCCCGTACCGAGCACCAGAATGGCCACATCCACCACGGCGGTCAGATCGCGGGGTGCGGGCCGCGCCAGGCCGATCACGCCGACGATCATGAAGACCGACATCGCGAACAGCACGCCGTAGACGGCCGGGCTGCCCGGTCGGTACATACCCGGGGGTCCGGGTAGCAACCAGGAGATGGCCTGTCCGGCCGCGTTCAGCAGCAGTGCGGTCACCAGGCAGTACCACGGCCACCGACGCACCGGTCGGTGCCGACGGATGCCGTAGCCCATGACGATCGAGCCGGTCAAGCCGGCCAGCACGATCATGCTCGGCTGCAACGGTCGAACGGCTGCGGCGACGGCGGCCAGCAGCACAATCCAGGCGCCGTACGCGACCGCCACCCGCTGTAACGGCATCAGGACCCCCGTACCTTGCCGTGTTACGGCCACTGTACCGAGCAGGCTGATAACCTCGCGGAGAGTAGCCGTGAAGCCCCCGCGGCGCCCGGTTGGGACATCACGGGGCAAATGTCGTGTGCCTTCGTACGACCGAGTTGACGTCCATGATGGACAGTCACGGATGGTTGACGGCCTCCGGTCCTCGCCCGACGGGCAGCGGCATCGATCGTTCCTGCAGTGATCACCGGAGTGGCGGCCCCCGGATTTTGCCGACATGGCGTCTGTATGATGGCGACGCCGTGTCGGCAACCTGAGGGGATCGTAGCCATGTGGCAGTTGGTGGGGAACCTCGTCGCCCGCTCGCGCCTTCGGGCGCTGCTCGTGGTCGGCGTCTGGGTGCTGCTGGCGGGCATCGTCCCGCAGATCGCCCCGACGTTGGATGAGGTCAAGCAGGACGGTGGAACGAACGTGCCGGTCCCCGGGTCACAGTCCGAGGCCGCCCGTGACCTGCTCCTGCAGAGCTTTCCCGATCAGCAGGGCGTCCCCGCCATCATCGTGGTCCACGACCCGGGCGGCCTGGGTGCCGCGGCTGAGGCCGAGGTGGCGCGCATCACCAGCGCCCTGACCGGTCCCGATCGGCCGGACCATGTGGACGGTGTGGTGAGCACGGCCACGCTTCCGCAGGCCCGAGCCACGCTCGTCTCGCCGGACGGGACGACCTCGATGATCCTCGCCTCCATCACGGGCCTGGCAAGCAACGACGAACGGTTCGCTGAGACCGTACGGCAGATTCGTGCGATCACCGGCACCGGTACGGACGGCCTCGAGATCCGGCTCACCGGTCCGGCCGGCATCGCCACGGACACCGTGGAGATCTTCCGCAACGCGGACCTCGTCCTGCTCCTGTTCACGGTGCTGCTGGTCCTCGTGATACTGCTGATCGTCTACCGGGCACCGCTGCTCGCCCTGATCCCGCTCCTGGGCGTCGGCATCGCCATGCAGCTGACGAACGCTATCGGTGCCGCTCTGGCGAAGGCGGGTATCATCGCCATCGATTCCCAGGCCGCGTCCATCATGACGGTGCTGCTGTTCGGGGCCGGCACCGACTACGCGCTGTTCCTGGTGATGCGCTTCCGCGAAGAGATCGCGGTGGAGCCGGACCGGTACGCGGCGATGCGGTCCGCGCTGAGCAAGGTGGGCGGGGCGATCCTCTCCAGTGGCGGCACGGTCGTCCTGGCTCTGCTCACCCTGCTGCTCGGGATCGTGCCGAGCACGCGGGAGTTCGGCCCGTTCCTCGCCCTCGGCGTCGCGGTCATGCTGCTGGTCAGCCTCACCTTCGTGCCCGCCATGGTGACGTTGTTCGGCCGGGCGGCCTTCTGGCCCATGAAGCGGCCGCACCGCGACCCCGGCGAACGGTCGTTCTGGGGCCGGATCGCCACCGCCGTCGGGCGCCGGCCGGCGATGCTCGCCGTGGCGAGCGTGGTGCTGCTGGGCGCGCTGGCCACGGGTGTGCTGGGTTACCGGCCCAACGCCAACCTGATCAGCGACCTGCGCGGCGAGACCGACTCGCAGCGCGGCCAGCAGCTTCTCGAGCAGGCGTTCCCGCCGGGTGAGCTGGCCCCGACCATGATCGTGGTCCAGGCCGACGAGCCCGGTGCGGCCGCCGAGGCCGTTGCCGGCGCGATCCGTGGCATCGATGGCGTGGAGCGGGTCGACGCCCCGGTGGTCGCGCCGGCCGGGGGCGTGGCCCGGCTGCGCGTGGTGTACGGCGACGACCCGTACGGTACGCCCGCGCTGGAACGTACGGCCCAGGTTCGCGAGGTCGCCGCGCAGGCGCTGCCGAACGGAACGGTGCTGGTGGGCGGCGAGAGTGCGAACGCGTTGGACAACCGGCGCGGCGATCTACGCGACTTCACGGTCGTGGTGGTCGCGATGGCCGTGTTGATCTTCGCGGTGCTGGGCCTGCTGCTGCGGGCCCTGGTGGCGCCCATCGTCCTCCTGGCGACCACGGCACTGTCGCTGCTGGCCGCACTCGGCGTCACGGTGCTGACCTGGGTGACGTTCGCCGGGCAGGCCGGCACCAACAACCGCGTGCTGCTCTATTCGCTGATCTTCCTGGTCGCCCTGGGGATCGACTACAACATCCTGCTCGCCAGCCGCATCCGCGAGGAAATGGACGTCCATGGCTTCGCCGAGGGCGTGCGGGTGGCGTTGACCCGAACAGGAGGGGTCATCACCTCGGCCGGGTTGATCCTCGCCGGCACGTTCGCCGTCCTCATGACCCAACCGCTGAACTCCTTGCTGCAGTTCGGTTTCGCGATGGCCGTCGGCCTCCTGCTGGATACGTTCGTCATTCGCGGGCTGCTGGTGCCGTCGCTGTTCCTCCTGATCGGCCCGCGCGTGTGGTTTCCACGTCGGGCGGGCCGATCCGCCGAACTCGTCGCGGTGGACCGGTGACGGCGGCCGACCGGTCATGCGTGTGGACCGGTGATGCGGGCCGGCCGGATCGCATCGGTCCTGGCTAGCATCGGCTCATGCCGAAGATCGCCGCCCCGACGGTCGCCGAGCACCGCGCGCGGCAGCGCGACCTGTTGGTGTCCGCAGCGCGGGATCTGTTGGTGGAGGGCGGGTACGGCGCGCTGACCTTCAGCTCGCTCGCCGCCCGCACCGGCTTGGCGAGACCCACCATCTACACGTACTTCCGATCCAGGGACGACCTGGTGGTCGCGCTCTGCGAGGCCGAGTTTCCGCAGGTCGCTGCGGAGACCGAGCGCGCCGTCGAGCGAGCCACGACACCGCGGGACCAGATCGCCGCCTTCGTTCGCGCGCAGCTGCGGGTCGCCCAGCAACGCCGCTACCGGATCGTGCACGCGCTGGCGAGCGCACCGTTGGCCGACGAGGCACGGCAACGAATCATGGCCCTGCACCGGGAGTTGATGCCGAGTGCGGTGCCCCTCTTCGCCCGCGCCGGCCATCCACGGCCGGCGCTGGCTGCGGCGCTGCTTCAAGGGCTGATCAACGCGGCGGTCGTCGCCATTGACAGTGGTGAGTCACCGCGCCGAGTCATCGAGACCACGGTCGGCGCGGCGCTCGACGGTCTCGCCGCCGACGTCGGTGCGTCACTCGCGGCCGGCGGACCCGAGGAGGTGCCGGTCAGCCCGGCCGGGTGATCGGTCCCCCGACGCGCCGGGACCGCCGTCACCCGAAGGCAGCCTCGTAACGGCGCTTGACCTCGTCGGCCACTGAGGGGTCGGGCAGCCCGCTGAAGCAGAGATCCTCGTACTGGTCGGGCATCATCGCCCGCACGCGTTCCTGGTAGTCGGCGCCGGGAGCCGCGACCTGGACGGTGGGCGGCTCGGTCAGGTGCACCACGATCGGGCCGTCGGCCCTACTGGACTGCAGATAAGGCACGCCCCGGCGGCCCACGGCACAGAAGTAGTAGCCATAGACAGTCTGCACGGCGTCGATGACGCTGGCCGACGGGGGGTCGACGCCGAAGACGGCCACCCCACAGAAGATGCGGTCGTCCGCACCGACCTCGTGACCGTGGTCGTGGTGTTCGGCCGGGCTCACCTGCTCCAGGGCCCGGGCGGCCCGCTCGGCGGCGGCGGCCTCCAGGCTCAGCGGACCCGC
The DNA here is from genome assembly GCA_019690055.1 of Micromonosporaceae bacterium. Taxonomy (GTDB): domain Bacteria; phylum Actinomycetota; class Actinomycetes; order Mycobacteriales; family Micromonosporaceae; genus DATBGZ01. The sequence goes on along the minus strand of JADGGF010000080.1, from coordinate 2,269 downwards.
CGCCTGTGGTGAGCGCTCCGCGAGGTTCGGGACGAACAGCGCAAGCAGGAGCGCGACGGCGGCGACCTCTGGTATCAGCCACCAGAGGCGCCGGCGCCCTCGACGGTCCCACGGCGTGGTGGCCCCATCGGGCGTTGACACATCCAGATCCTATCACCCTGATCGTCGCCGGCTCCACCGTCGAATCGTTGGTATCAAGCCCAGTGACGGCCCGGTCGGGCCACGCTCATGATTAGAGACATAAATATCGTCACTGTTATTGCACGGCCAATCCGGACGTGTTCCAATGTTTGCTGGGGTCCCCAGGACCGAGTGCAATGACGCCGGTTCTGGGCCGCGCCCGGTAACCCCCGCCAGGCGAGGACCGCAGCTCGCCGACTGTGCGCGCCTGTCGGCGCGCTGCACCCCCACCGTCACCGTCCCATTGCAACGGAGGGGAACAGTACCGTGAGTATCAGACGCAGGCTGGCGGTCTATGCCGCCGCCGTGGTGGTGGCCTCCGGGGTCGTGGCGTTGGCCGTCCAGGGTCCGGCCCAGGCCCACGGCGCGCCGCTGGTCCCGGGCAGCCGAACCTGGCTGTGCTACCTGGACGGCCTCACACCGCAGGGCAACATCGTGCCGAAGAACCCGGCGTGCGCGGCCGCGGTCGCGCAGAGCGGCACCAACTCGCTGTACAACTGGTTCGGTGTGCTCCGTTCGGATGCCAACGGACGCACCGTGGGCTTCATCCCGGACGGAAACCTCTGCAGCGGTGCCAACCCCGGCTACCTGGGGTTCGACCTGGCCCGCACTGACTGGCCGGTCACCCACCTGACCGCCGGGGCGCAGATCCAGATCCGTTACAACAACTGGGCTCACCACCCGGGCACGTTCTACGCCTACGTGACCAAGGACAGCTGGAGCCCGACCCGGCCCCTGGCCTGGAGTGATCTGGAGGAGCAGCCGTTCAGCGTGGTGACCAACCCGCCGTCGATCGGCGGTCCCGGCAGCATCGACGGCTACTACTACTGGAATGCCACGCTGCCGGCGAACAAGAGCGGCCGGCACATCATCTACATGCGCTGGGTTCGCTCGGACAGCCAGGAGAACTTCTTCAGCTGCTCCGATGTGGTCTTCGACGGCGGTAATGGCGAGGTGACCGGAATCGGCGAGGTCGGCAACCCGCCGGACCCGGGTCAGGGCAACGGTGCGTGCAACGTGAGCATTGCGATCACCAACTCGTGGCCCGGTGGGTTCCAGGGTGAGGCAACCGTACGGGCTGCGCCGTCGGCGATCACGGGCTGGGTGGTCACCGTGACCAGCCCGGCCGGTCAGAGCATCACGCAGGTGTGGAACGGCAACCTGATCGCGAACAGCGGTGGGACTGCCCAGGTCCGCAACGCGGACTGGAACGGGTCGATCCCGGCGAACGGGTCGACCACGTTCGGGTTCCTCGGCAGCGCATCGGGTACGCCGTCCGCACCCACCGCCACCTGCTCCAGCATCTAGCCGAAACAACCATCCGGTCCGGTGCCCGCGCGCGGCACCGGACCGGATGTCCACAGAAGACTCGAGGTCGTCGGGCCGGTCGACCTCAGCCCGCCGCCTTCTTGACGAGGGCCGCGATCCTCTTTTCGTCATTGACGGTCAGCGTCGTCAGCGCGAAGGCGGTGGGCCACATCGTGCCGTCGTCGAGGTTCGCGCTGTCGTTGAAGCCGAGCGTCGCGTAACGCGTGTTGAACTTGCTCGCGGGCTGGAAGAAGCAGACGACCTTGCCGTCCCTGGCGTACGCCGGCATCCCGTACCAGGTCTTCGGAACCAGCTCGGGCGCGTTGGCCTTGACGATGGCGTGAATCCGCTCGGCCAACGCCCGATCCTGTTCCGGCATCTCGGCGATCTTGGCAAGTACGTCGCTCTCTCCGTCCTGCTTGGCACGCGAGCCGCGGCGCGCGGCCTTCAGCTCCTGGGCGCGCTCCTTCATGGCGGCCCGTTCCTCGGCGGTGAAGCCGTCAGCCGTAGCGTCGGCTGCGGCGGCCCGCTTGGCAGACTTCGCCCTGGTCTCGGCCATGGTTCACCTCTGCTCAGCTTCACCCTGCTCGTGTCGATGGGGATGATCGCCATGCTATGGGCCCGGCCCGGGCGACGGCTTCTCCAAACCTGATCCTTCCGTCCCGGTCCCTCCGTCCAGAACCCCGCAGCCCGAGGCGGGAAATACCCCCCAGGGGTGTCGGTAGGCTGGTGGTCATGACGACGCACCCCCACGCCCACCCGGGACCCGCCGTCCCCGGTC
>JADGGF010000079.1 GCA_019690055.1 Micromonosporaceae bacterium | reverse complement strand
CCGCGACGCTGGTCCGAGCCGTGAAGGTCATGGGGGCGGGCCGGCCGGGGGGCACGTCGTTCATGGAGGACTACACCTACGACCTGACCCCGGGCCGGGAGCTGATCCTCGGCGCGCACATGCTCGAGATCTGCCCCACCATCGCGGCCGGGCGGCCGTCGTGCGAGATCCACCCGCTGTCCATCGGCGGGCGGGAGGACCCGGTTCGGCTCGTCTTCGACGCGGCGGCCGGCCCGGCCGTCGTGGTCGGGCTCGCCGACCTCGGCGACCGGTTCCGGCTGGTGGCCAACGCGGTCGAGGTCGTGCCGCCGCCGCAACCACTGCCCAAGTTGCCGGTGGCCCGGGCGGTCTGGCGGCCCGCCCCCGACTGGTCCACCTCGACCGAGTGCTGGCTCACCGCCGGCGGACCCCACCACACGGTGCTGAGCCAGGCGGTCGGCCTCGACGAACTGACCGACCTGGCCACGATGACCGGAACCGAGCTCGCGGTGATCGACGCCACGACCGTGACCCGGCGGTTCGCCGACGAGTTGCGCTGGAACCAGGCCTACTACCGGCTCGCCCGCGGCCTGTAGCCGCCCGCCCGCAGGCCGGCCCGCGACGGTGGGCCGGCCCGCGATGGTGGCGGTTACGCCGCGTCGGGGACCGGCGGCGTCACTGGCTGGGCTTGACGTTCTCCCACAGTTCGTTGAAGGCGATGCTGTCGAAGAAGGCGGTTCCGTCGATCACCAGCCCGTCGGCGAAGGTCAGAAACCAGGCGTACGTGTTCTGGTAGGTCGTCCCGTCGACGGTCGTGCCCGCGCCGTCCCAGACGACGGCGACCACGTTCTGCCGGTCGTCGGCGTAGATGCCGTGGATCCTGGTCGGGCGGAACGGCGCCGTGGGCGCAAACCGCGCCCCGAACGGGTGAAGCACCTCATCGAGGAACTGCTGCGTGTTGTCGTAGTGGCGGGACACCGCCGACCGGCCGGCGATCTGGAAGGTCATGTCGGGTGCGAAGATGCTCGTCACGTGGCCGTTCCCGGTCGCCCATTCGGCGAAGGCGTCGCGGGCGATCTCGCGGTTGGACCTCACCGTCGGCATGCGCACAGTGTCGCACCGGCGTGGCCGGACCGGGCCGAACATCAAAGGGAAACGATGTGCCAGGCTGGCCGGGTGATGATGCGGGCGGTGGTGGTCGACCCGGACGCGCCGATGGGCCTTCGGGTGGACCGCGTCGAGGCGCCGGTGCCGGGACCGGGTCAGGTACTCATCGAGGCGCATCACGTCGCGCTCAACCGCGGGGACCTCGACGACATCCGGTCGGGCCGCGTGCCGCCCGGGGCGGTGCTCGGCCGTGACGTCGCCGGCGTGGTGATCGCGGCCGCCGACGGAGCCGGTCCGGTGGTCGGATCCCGGGTCGTGGCGCTGGCCCCCGGCGCCTTCGCCCAGCGGGTCGTGGCGGACGTCGATGCCCTGGCGGTGGTGCCGGACGTCGTGGACCTCGCGACGGCGGCGGCGTTGCCGGTCGCCGGCGTCGCCGCCGTGCAGGCGCTGCGCGCCGGCCTGCTGGAGACGCCGATCAAGGGTGCCCGCGTCCTGGTCACGGGCGCGTCCGGGGGAGTGGGCCGGTTCGCCGTGCAGCTCGCGGCGTACGGCGGCGCCCACGTCATCGCGGTGGTCGGCGACCCGGCCCGCGCCGACGAGCTGGCGGCGCTCGGCGCCGAGGAGACGGTCACCGACGTGACCCAGGTCGATGCTCCCGTCGATCTGGTCCTGGACACCGTCGGTGGACCGCAGCTCGTCGCGGCGTGGGCGCTGCTGGCCCCCGGTGGCAACGTGCAGTGTGTGGGGGCCAGCTCGGGTCAACCGGCGACCTTTCCGCCCGATGCGATGGTCGGCCCGGCCAAGTCGCTGACGTCGTTTCTCATCACCGCGCCGGTCGGCCCCGACCTGGAGTCGCTGGTGCGGCTGGTGGCGGCCGGCAGCCTGGCGGTGCCAATCGGCTGGCGGGGTCCACTGGGGAAGGTCGAGGACGCGGCGGCGGCGCTGCGCGACCGCCGGGTGGCCGGCAAGGCCGTGCTCGACGTGCTCACCAAACCCCGGTTGTGACCGCCCGTACGGCTGGGCACCGTACGGTCTGGGTGGCACCCGTCACGGCGCGCCGCGGCCGGCCAGCGCGAGGCGTACGGCCTCCTCCGGAGTGTCCACGTAGTCGATTCCGGGCAGCGGCGTGCCAGCCTGGTCGACGATCTTCCACCCGTTGAGGCAGATGACCGGCACGCCGCCGCGGCGGCGGGCGAGCGCGACCTCGCTGAGCGTGCCCCACGAGCCGCCGACGGCGATGACCGCGTCGGCGCTCCACACGATGATCGCGTTGCGGGCCTGGCCCATGTTGGTGACCAGTGTGACCGACAGGTCGGGTGAGGCGGTCGCGCGGGTGCCGTCCGGCCGTACCCCGACGACCAGTCCCCCGTGGGCGCGCGCTCCCGCGGCCACGGCGCTCATGACGCCGCCCCCGCCGCCACAGATCACCGTCGCCCCGGCCAGCGCCAGCAACTCGCCGATGCGACGCGCGGCCGCCCGCTCCGCCTCGGTGCAGTCGGCCGGCCCGCAGACCGCCACCTGGTACGCCATGGTGGCCCATCCTGCCAGCGACCCACGGCCCGCCGGGACCGGATCACCGGTGCGTCTGTCGCTTTCGGACGGTCGTCCGAGGGAGCACGGGACAGCCCGGCCGCCGGACGATGGCGCCCCGGGCGTCAGGACATCTCGATGACATCGGACGGCGGTCGGCGAGCGCTCTTCGGGTATGGCGGTGGCTGCATGTCGACCGCCATGCGGAACACGAGCTGCGGGTAGGCCGGCGTAGGAAGCAGGCGCCGCAGGAGCTCGCGGGCCTCCGGTACCTCGGTGACCTCGCTCATGACGGAGGCGACCAGTCCCGCGGAGGTCGCGGTGAGCCAGACCGCGCTCGTGGCCTCGCCGGCCCGCAGCCAGTCGTGCCGGGTGTCGTTCGCCGTGGCGAGGATGAAGAACTCGGCGAACCGGTCGTTGCCGAACCCCGGGTCGAGCAGCGTCTCGTCGCCCGAGAAGTCGCGGAGGTGGACGGGCAGCGCCATGCGGGCGGTCACGGCCTCGGCGGTCACGCCGTCGCCGCCGGCCCGGGGCCGATGCGTCCACTCGTGCAGGTCGGCCTGATAGTCCGCCATCCGGGCTTCGGCGGCCGCGGCCGTCTCGACGGCGGTGGCGAGGGACGGGACGTTTTCGACAGGTACGCGGTGCAGCGAGGCGTCCTCGTGCTCGGCCGCCTGTGTCATGGCCGAGATGGCCGGCGCGGGGACCGGGACGGTGGCGGCGAACGGGCGTCGGTCGGTGTGCCGGCGCCGCATGGCCTCCAACTGCTCGAGGGCGCGCTCGGGTGGCGCGTGACCGTCGATGAGGCGGAGCCGGGCCAGCAGATCATCGTCGGCGGGGTCCGGGAAGCGCTCGACCACCGCGTCGTGCCCGGTCGCCGACAGCGCAACGCGCGCGTGGTGCAGCGCGGCTCCACAACTGAGCGTGAGCAGTCGCCCGTTCGGGTCGATGGAGCCCAGCTGACGGGTGCGGTCCGCGGACAACTCCAGGACGTCCTCGTGCACCCGCCACCGCCACGGTTGGGTGTTGAGGATCGACGGTGCGCGCAGAGCTCGGCGGGCCGCTTCGGCCAGCGCCTGCGCGGTTTCGGTACGGGTCATCGACCTGCTCCTTGCGTGGCGAACAGGGCGCTCTAGGCCATCGTGGCGGTCGGTCCGCCACCGCGCAGGCAAACGCCGCGGACGACCCGCCGTCGCCGGCAATCTGGCCCTCGACCGCCGGTAATCCGACCCTCCAGCGGAGGCATCTGGCCGGGACCGCGGGTCGGGGGACCACCACCCGGCAACCATGGGACTGTGCAGACGAGCGCGGGTCGGGCCGGGCCATGAATCGTCCAGTGTGGACTCAACGAGGCCGCCGTGACCTCTCGCCAGCGGGCCGACGGCGCCATCGACGGTCGCGCCGGGGGGTTTCCTGACGTGAGAGGCACTCGCGGCGCCGCCGCGCTGGAGCCCGGTGGGGCCGGTCGTTCGACCCAGGGGAACCCCGGGGGCGTGCGCCGATGGGTCGGGGACCACCGGGACGCCCTGCTGTTCGCCGTCACGGTCGGGCTGCTCGCCGCCGGCGGCGCGGCGTTCTTCCTGGCGGCCCGTGCGGTCGCGACCGGTGCCTGGGTCGCGGCGACGATCCTCGGGCTGCTGTATTCGACCGCGACCATCGGGGCCGCGCTGCGGCGGCGCAAACCGAGCGTGGACATCATCGCCTGGTTGGCGCTGGTCGGCGCGCTGCTGGTGAACGAGGCGTTCGCCGGGGCCGTGGTCGCGGTGATGCTCGCCACCGGCGCGTTGCTGGAGTCGCGCGCCGCGGCCCGGGCGAGGCGCGAGCTGAGCCTGCTCGCCTCTCGGGCACCGCGCACGGCCCGGCGCCTGCGCGGCGACGGTCCGCTGGAGGAGGTACCGGTCGGCGAGGTGGTCGTGGGCGATCGGCTGCTGGTGGGCTCCGGTGAGATCGTCGCCGTGGACGGCCGATTGCTCGGGCCGGGGGTGTTCGACGAGTCGGCGTTGAGCGGCGAGCCGCTACCCGTCGAGCGACCAGCGGGCCAGGATGTGCGCAGCGGCGTCGTCAACGCCGGCCGGCCGGTTGAGATGATCGCGACGGCGACCGCGGCCGAATCGACCTACGCCGGGGTCGTCCGGCTCGTGGAGCAGGCTCAGGCCGCGAGCGCGCCGTTCGTCCGGGTCGCCGATCGGTTCGCGATCGGGTTCGTGCCGCTCACGCTGGCGTTGGCTGGCGGTGCGTGGGGCCTGTCCGGCGACGCGGTCCGGGCGGTCGCGGTGCTCGTGGTCGCCACGCCCTGCCCGTTGCTGCTCGCCGCGCCGATCGCCTTCATGTCCGGGCTCTCCCGGGCCGCCCGGCGCGGGGTCGTGGTGAAGGGCGGCGCGGCCCTGGAGCAGCTCGCCGCAGGGCGGGCGCTCCTGTTCGACAAGACCGGAACGTTGACCGCCGGGCGACCGATCCTCACCGACGTGATCACCGCCGAGGGCGTCGAGGCCGACGAGGTGCTGCGCCTGGCCGCGTCGCTCGACCAGGCGTCGGCGCACGTCGTCGCCGGGTCCATCGTGCGCGCGGCGCGGGAGCGGGGGCTGGCCCTCACGATGCCGCGGGACGTCCATGAGCCGCACGGCCGCGGCATCGAGGGCATGGTCGATGGGCGGTCGGTACGCCTGGGCAACGCGTCGTGGATCGTGGGCGACCGGCCCTCGCCGTCGTGGGTACGCCAGGCCCGCCGCCGGGCCGCGCTCGACGGTTCGTTGACGGTGTTCGTCGGGATCGATGACGAGCCGGCCGGTGTCATGCTCATGGAGGATCCCATCCGGCCGGACGCCCCGCGCATGGTTCGCGGGTTGCGCGCGGCCGGGATCGAGCGGGTTGCCCTGATCACCGGTGACCGGGCTGACGTCGCCGAGACCGTCGGGCGGCTGGTGGGGGTCGATGCCGTCTACGCGGAGCGGGACCCAGGGGAGAAGCTGGCCATCGTTCGCGAGGAGCATGCCCGCACCCCGACCGTCATGGCCGGGGACGGCGTCAACGACGCGCCGGCGCTGGCCGCCGCGGACGTGGGCGTGGCGCTCGCCGCTCGCGGCACCACCGCCTCGGCCGAGGCCGCTGACGTCGTGCTCACCGTCGATCGGATCGATGCCCTGGCCGACGCGATCCTGATCGCGCGTCGAGCCCGCCGGATCGCCTTCCTCGCGGTCGGCGTCGGCATGGGACTGTCGCTGCTGGCCATGGGGGCGGCCGCGGCCGGACTGCTGGTGCCCGCCGTCGGCGCTGTGCTGCAGGAGGGCATCGACGTGACCTCCATCCTCGTCGCATTGACTGCGCTGATTCCAGCCCGTTCGTACACGGTCGCGCTCCGTCCGGACGAGATCGCCACCGCCCGCGCGCTCTACGCCCAGCACCGGGCGGTCGCGCCCATCGTCGATCAGGTGCGTGCCGTGGCCGACGCGCTCCGCACCGCCGACGGTGACCGCCGGTCCACGGTCGAACCCGTGCGCGCGCTGGTGGAGCAGCTGGAGAACCGCCTCCTGCCCCACGAACAGGCCGAGGACACCGAGCTGTTGCCGATCGTCGCGCGGGCGATGGGCGGCACGGACCCGACCGGGGCGTTCAGCCGCACTCACAGCGAGATCGCGCACTACGTGTCGCGACTGCGCCGAATTCTCGCCGACCTCGAGCCGGGGTCGACCGCGAAGGGCACCGCTGCCGAGAACATCGACGCAGAGGACATCGACGGCAAGGATATCGACGCAGAGGACATCGTGGAGATTCGGCGCCTGCTCTACGGCTTGCACGCCATCCTGCGGCTGCACAACGCGCAGGAGGAGGAGGGCATCTTCAGCCTCCTGCCCGAGGAATCCGCCCAGGGCCACCGCTGACCCGCCGCAGGGCCAATCGCTGAGCCCGTCGTCGAACCACCGCTGGCCCGCCTCGAAGCACCGCTCGCCCGGTCCTCGAACCACCGCTGGTACCGATGTGACCGTCGCCGAGCCCGTGACGCGATGGACGCTTCGACACGGCTGTGTCGGGTGGTTTCGGTGAGCCGGTCGAGATCGCCCTTCCTACCGGTTCTCTCGCACGATCGGTCCCCGCTCCGTGTACACACAGACTATGGGTTCCGTCCCCGGCCAGGTGGAGCTCCTGAGCGAGAGTGCGCACACGCGTGTGGTCAGGCAGGTCCTGCCTGACGGCCACAGCGTGATCCGCAAGGAGGTGCTCGGGCCGGGCCGCGAGGACCGGATCAATCACGAGGTGGCGATCCTGCATCGGTTGTCGGGGGTTCCGTACATCCCCCAGCTCGCACACGCTCGGCCCGACGCCGGGTCCATCCTGCTCGAGGACGTCCACGGCGAGCCGTTGTCGACGCTGGCGACTCCGCTTCCTCCGTCGCGGTTGGTGCCGCTCGCTCTCGAGCTGGCACGCGCCGTCGCGACGCTGCACCAGCACGGCGTGGTCCACCGGGACATCAATCCCAGCAACATCCTGCTCGCCGGGGATGGACAGTCGCCGTACCTCATCGACTTCGCCCTCGCCACGACCATGGCCGAGCTGCGGTCCGAGTTCACCCATCCCGGCGAGATCGTCGGCACCCTGCCCTACCTCGCACCCGAGCAGACCGGCCGCACCGGGCACCTCGTGGACGGCCGGGCCGACCTGTACGGGCTGGGCGCGACCATCTACGAGCTCGCGACCGGGCGACCACCCTTCGGCACGGGCGACCCGTTTCGTCTCGTCCACGACCACCTCACCCGCGCCGCCGCCCCGCCCGTGACGGTGAACCCGGCCGTGCCACCGGCGTTGTCCGAGATCATCATGCACACATTGGAGAAGGAGCCGGACAACCGCTACCAGACCGCGGACGGACTCGTCCACGACCTCAAGCGCGTCCTGGACGGCGAGGAGCAGTTCCCCATCGGTGAGCATGATGCCCCGCTGCGACTGACCGAACCCTCCCGACTGGTCGGGCGCGATCGAGAGATCGAGGTACTGAAATCGTCTTTTGCCCGGGTCCGGGCCGGGGAGTGCCGCGGGATCGTGGTCAGCGGCGGGTCGGGTGTCGGCAAGTCCGCGCTGATCGAGGAGCTGCGGCCCATCGCCACCGCCGGAAACGGCTGGTTCGCCTCGGGACGCTTCGACCGCCGCCGCGGCGATCAGGCGAACGACGCGGTCGAGCAGGCCTTGCGTGGGCTCGGCCGGTTGTTGCTCGCCGAGCCGGAGGAGGTGTTGTCCGAGATCCGCGAGCGGCTGCTGCTGACTCTCGGGGCGAATGCCGGGCTGGCCGCCGCGGTGCTGCCCGAGTTCTCGACCCTGCTCGGCGTCCGACCGGACCCCGGCGACCCGTTGACGGCCCAGGTCCGGACCCGGCAGGCCGCGCTGGAGATCCTCCGCGCCGTCGCATCGGGCGCGCGGCCGGTCGCCTTCGTTATCGACGATGCGCAATGGGGCGGCGAGACCCCCCTCGGCTTGTTGGACAGCCTGCTGACCGGCCAGGAGGAGATCGAGGGCCTGCTGGTGGTCGTGGCTTACCGGGACAGCGACATGGACGCCGACAGCCCGCTCGCCCCGCTGGCGGCCCGATGGGAGGCGCAACCGGCCCAACCGGTGCACCTGCGCCTGACGAACCTGGACCCGGACGATCTCACGGCGATGGTGGCCGAGATGCTGCACCTGCCGACCGAGGCGGTCACCGACCTCGCGGCCGCCATCTGCGGTCCGACCGGCGGCAACCCGTACGAGACGGTGGAGCTCCTCAACGGACTGCGGCGGGAGGGCGTGCTGCGGCCGACCGAGTCCGGGTGGTCGTGGGACCGGACGATGCTCGAGCAACGCCTTGCCCGCCGGAACATCGGCGATCTGCTGGAAGCCCGGGTGGGTGGCCTGCCGGCGGACACACGGCAGGTGACCGAGGCCATGGCGTGCCTGGGCGGGGAGGTCCCGGTGGACGCGCTCGCGGTCGCCACCGGGCTGTCCGTCGTCGAGGTGCGGCAGCGGCTGGCCCCCGCACTCGACGATGGGCTGCTGGTCATGGTGTCGCGGCCGCTCAAGGTCCGGTTCCACCACGATCGGCTCCGCGAGACCGTACTCTCGAGCATTCCGGATCAGCGGTTGCGGGAACTGCGGTTGTCGATGGCTCGGCGGCTGGCCGATCGGCCCGACCTGGTGGTGGCGGCGGCGGACCAGTACCTGCCCGTGGTGGACGACCTGGATGACCCGGAGGAGCGCAGCCGGGTCGCCCGGCTGCTGCGCCAGGCGGCCGGCCGTCCGATGTGGATCGGTGAGAGCCGGCCGGCCGAGACGCTGCTGGCGGCGGCGGTGCGGCTCACCGACGACCGGGAGACGCTCCTCGAGCTGAACACGGCTCGGCTGGCCTCGCTGGTTCGGCTCGGCCGGCTGGCGGAGGCCGACGAGGTCTACGAGGCGATCGTCGGGCTCAGCAGCGGCCCGTTCGACCGCATCGAAGCCACGCGCGTGCAGATCGGCAGCCTGACCAACCGGAACCGCCCCGAGGACGCAATCGCCCTCGGGCTGCACCTGCTGACCAAGCTCGGCTGGGCCGTGCCGGAATCGGATCGGGTCAACGCCGAGATCGACAGCCAACTCGACTGGTGCCTGCGCTGGATCGACGAGACCAGCGAGGCGGACGACCTGGCCCGGCCGAACGTCCGCGATTCGCAGCTGCTGTCGGCCGGAGCCTTGATCAGTCAGATGATGCCCGCCTGCTTCTTCCGGGACCAGGTGACCATGGCCTACCTGGCCCTGACGGCCGCCCGGCTGTGGGCGCAGCGGGGCCCCACGTCCACGCTGGTGGCCGTCGTCGCCCACGTGCCCTGGGTGCTCATCGGGCGGCGGCAGGCCTACCGCGCCGGCTACCGGCTGATCCGCCGGCTGCTCGCGGTGGCCGAGGCGCGTGACTTTGAACCATATACATCGCAGGTACGATTCCTCTTCGCGCTCGGTCTGTCCCATTGGTTCGAGCCGATCGAGGACGCGGATCCCCACGAACGGCGGGCCCGCGAGGGCCTGGTCCGCGGCGGTGACCTGCAGACCGCCGCCTACACCTTCTCGACGCCCGTGTACGCGATGGACCTCGCCACGCTGGATGAGTACCTGGCCGAGGTCGACGCCGCGCTGGCCTTCGCCGAGCGCACGGGCAATGAGCACGCCGCGGGCATCTTCCGGCCGTACCGGTGGATGGCGGGCGTGCTGCGCGGCGAGCCCGGTGCGGGTCCCGAGGCGATGCTGGACGGTGGCGAGCGGTCACCTCTGGCGATGGCCAACGTCCACGTCGCCCGCGCCCTCGTCGCCGCGCTGTTCGAGGACCAGGACGCGCTGGACCGGCACTCCGCGGCGGCCATGGCCGGGCGACAGGCGTTCGAGGCGACGTACGCGGTCTGGCAGGCCTATCTGCTCCGAGCGCTGGCCCTGGCCCGTCGCTTCGCCGATCAGGGCGCCGATCCGGCGGAGTTCGACGAGGTCCTCGCGTGGATTGCGCGGCGGGCCGACGACATGCCGGCCAACTACCGGCACATGCTGAACCTGGTCCGGGCGGAGCGAGCGCGCGCGGCGGGCGACTTCCGGACGGCCATCCATGCCTTTGACTCGGCCCTCAATGGGGCCACGCGCCGGCCCTGGCACCGGGCCTTCATCGCCGAACGCCTGGCGAAGTTCCTGTTGTCGCAGGGCCTGCATCGCATCGGTTGGGCCCTGCTCGTCGAAGCGCGGGAGGCGTACCGGGTCTGGGGCGCCCGGGCCAAGGTCAGCCAGCTCGACCGGTCCTACCCCAGCCTGGAGATTCCCACAGAGCCGTTCAGCGGGGTCGCTCGCCGGTCCAGCATCACCGCGGGCGCCATCGACATGCTCACGATTCTCGACGCGTCGCGCGCGCTGAGCTCGGAGACCAGCATCGGGTCGTTGCGGGCGAAGGTCGTCGAGGTGCTCTCCACCATCACCAGCGCCACCAACGTCGAGCTGTACATCAGGAACGAAGAGCGCAATCAATGGCTTCGGGCGAAGAGCGAGGATCGGACCCCGCGCGCGGGCACCGATCACGTCCCGGAGGCCATCCTGCGGTACGTCGAGCGGACCCACGAGCCACTCATCATCGGTGACGCCACCCGCGACGACCGTTTCGCGCGCGACCCCTACTTCGCCGGCGCCCAGGTCTGCTCGGTCCTCGCCGTGCCGGTGCTCAGCCGGGGCACGTTGCGCGCCATCCTGTTGCTGGAGAATCGCCTCATCCGGGACGCGTTTCCGGCGGAGCGGCTCGAGGTCGTCATGCTCATCGCCGGACAGCTGGCCGTGTCGCTCGACAACGCGCTCATCTACTCCTCGCTGGAACGCAAGGTCGCCGAACGGACCCGGCAGCTCGCCCTCGCCAACGAGCGCCTGTCCCAGCTCAGCATCACCGACCCGTTGACCGGACTGGCCAACCGGCGTCGCCTGGAGGAGTCGCTGCAGCACGAGTGGCAGCGGGCCGGGCGAACATTGACGCCGCTCAGCCTGGCCATGGTCGACATCGATCATTTCAAGCGGTACAACGACCAGCACGGCCACCGGGAGGGCGACCGGTGCCTGCAGCGGATCGCCGCGCAGTTGGAGCGCAGCGTCCGGGACACCGACCTCGTGGCTCGCTACGGCGGCGAGGAGTTCGCCATCGTCATGCCGGACACCGACGCCCCCGCCGCGCGTGAGGTCGCCGAACGGGTCCGCCATGCCGTCAGCGCGCTCGCCGAACCGCTGACCGCCGACCAGGTGGTGACCGCGAGCGTCGGGGTCGCCACACTGCACGATCGGGAGCAGACGGAGGCGGGCGATGACGCCGGGCGACAGGCGCTGGATCGGCTGGTGGAGCGGGCCGACAACGCCCTGTACGAAGCCAAGCGCGCGGGGCGCAACCGGGTCCGGTCGGCCGACATCAGCTGAGGTTGCCCGCGCCGACCAGCGTGTGGGCCAGGCCGATGAGCGCACCGGCGGCGATGTACCAGGCGCTGTTGAGTGGCGTGCGCCAGAGCAGGATGAGCGTGGCGGCCGCGATCGCGATGGTCAGCGGGTCGACGAGGGCGGTCCGGCCCAGCTGGACGGTGACGCCGGCCATCAGCGCCAGGGCGGTCGTGTTGAGCCCGTCGAGCGCGACCGCCGTCCACGGCGAGGAGCGCAGCCGGTTGGTGATGCGGGTGAGCAGGCCGACGAAGACAAACGACGGAAGGAAGATGGCCACGGTGGCCAGGAACGCGCCGATCGGCCCGGCGACCAGGTAGCCGACGAACGTGGCGGTGGTGAAGACCGGACCGGGCGTGACCTGGCCGATCGACACAGCGTCGACGAGCTGCTGCTCAGTGATCCAGCCCAGTCGGTCGACGAAATCCCCGCGCAGGAATGCCAGCAGGACGTACCCACTGCCGTAGAGCACCGCGCCGATCTTCAGCATCGTCACGAACAGCTGGCCCAACTGCCCACCCGAGGGGTTCGGCCACAGGGGCTGCCCGAGCATGAGCGGGGCCACCGCTAGCCTCGGTCTTTCGGTAAGTGGTGATCAAGGC
>JADGGF010000078.1 GCA_019690055.1 Micromonosporaceae bacterium | reverse complement strand
GACCGGGACAGGGCCAAAGGTCCCAAGGACCCGGGACCAAAGACCCATGCGAGCGTCCGCGAGGGCCGGACCGCATCTCGTGGGCTCGGTCCGGTGGGTCGCGACGTCCCGTGGGGTCGCGACGTTCCGTGGGTCGCGGGCGTGCCGGGGGGTCGCGGCGTGCCGCGGGTCCCGGCGTTCCGTGGGTTCAGCGCGACCGGCGCCGCCGGCCCTTCATGGCGAGCGGCTGGTGGGCCGTCCGGGCCCGGTGCAGGATCACGGCCCGCGCCACCAGCAGGGCGGTGACCGCCACGACCTGGGCGCCGAGGATCACCCGGTTGACGTCGACGGCCGGCTGCCAGCGCACCTTGCCCTGCTTGATGATGAACGCGCCGGCCGGCTTCGCCTTCAGCCCGAAGCCACCACCCTCGCCGGTCCCGGCGGCCTCGCCCTCCGGCCCGCCGGACCCGCCGCCACCACCGCCGCCGGCGCCCACGCTGGCCGCCGGGATCACGGTGAGGCCGTCCTGCCGGATCGGATCGATGTACACCTTCTCGGCCATGGTCGCCACCGCTGTCCGAATGACGTCAAGTGGGCCGGTCGTCGTCCCCATGGTCGTCATTCTGCGCGGGATGCCGGCCCGCCCGGGTCGGTTCGCCGGAAAGGACCGGCACCGTACGGACCGGAGACACCTGACAGGTGGGGCGGCAAGCGGGACCGGGACGGTCGCGAACCCGAAGTGATCCACGTGGAGGATCGCCGGCCGAGATCGCCCAGTCCGTCAGCGACCTGACATTCGCCGACTCGGCCCATCTCCGGGGGACAGTCGCCGGCTCACCGGGCCGGGCCGACCTCCCACCGGCGTACGACCTGGGAAATTCGTCCCGATTCGACCGGTGCCGGTCCGGGTCCCGCCGAGCCGAAACGACCGCCACGCGACCAAGATCCACTGGACCGAGGTCGCGCGGGCGTCACCCGGCCGTCACGGCCGGGAATGCGACCGACCCCGCGTGTTGTCGCCGTCAGGCGGGCTTGATAGAACAGGTACCACTCAAGACAAACGTCTCGGACGGCGGAACGCGCCGCACCGGTGCGGCGGCGGCGGAAAGGACTCTATATGTCGATCGCAGTCGATCGTGACCCGTCCGCCACGAACCCCGAAAACCAGTTTCCGGTCGTGCTGCGCGGCTACGACCGGATGCAGGTGGACGACTACATCGCCCGGCTTCAGGCGGCCGTACATCAGTCGCAGACCGCCCGGGCGGAGGCGGAGGAGCGGCTCGCCCAAGCGCAGCAGCGCCTCGCCCAGTCGCAGCGCGCGCTGGCTGAGGCACAGAAGAACCTGAGCGAGCAGGATCGGATCCTCGAGGAGAGCAAGCGGCCCACCCTCTCCGGCCTGGGCACACGGGTGGAGCAGATCCTGCGCCTGGCCGAGGAGGAGACCACGGCCAACCGCGCGGCGGCGCAGCGCGAGGCCGAAGGCATCGTCTCCGCCGCCCGGCTGGAGGCGCGGGACATCACCGAGCGGGCGCGCGCGGAGGCCGACGCCATGCGCGCCGCGGCCAAGCGCGACGCGGACAACCTGCGCGCGGCCGCGGCTCAGGAGGCGGCCGAGACCGTGGGCCAGGCCCAGCGCGACGCGGAGGCCATGCGGACGGCCGCCGATCGTGACACCAGCGCGCTGCGCACCACCACGGCCCACCAGGTCGCCGAGATCCGGGCTACGGCCGAGCGCGAGGTGGCCCAGATGCGGGCGACCGCCGAGCGCGAGATCACCCAGCTGCTGGCCAAGGCGGCCCGGGACACCGAGGAGCAGCGGGCGGAGGCGGCCCGGCTCACCACCGAGGCCAAGGACCGCCGGGAGAAGGAGCTGCAGGCGCTGGCGCTCGAGCTGGCCGAGCGGCGGGAGAAGGCCGAGCGCGAGGAGGCTGCCCGCCACGCGGCCGCGGTCGCCGAGGCCAACCGCCTGGTGGCCGACGCCGAGCACCGCGCCGCCGCGGCCGCGGAGCACCTGCGCGACACCGAGCGGGCCGCCGAGAACCGGCGGCTGGAGTCCGAGCGCATCGCCCAGGAGACCATCGAGAAGGCGAACGCCTTGGCCGAGAAGACGCTGGCGGACGCGCAGGCGGAGGCGCAGCGGCTGGTCCACGACGCGCGTACGGACGCCGAGCTGTCCACCAGCCAGCTGCGGCGTGAGGTCGAGGACCTGAACCGGCAGCGCGACGCGGTGACCACCCAGCTCGGCACGATGCTCTCCGGCCTGTCCGGCATCGTGCCCGGCGTCAAGCCGCCCACCTCGTCGTAATCCAGTCATCCCGAAGCGGGGGGGGGGGGGGGGCCCCCCCCCCCCCCCCCCCCCCCCGCTTCGTTGGTGGGCTACTCGGTTCGCAGTCCGTCGGCGCGCATGAGCCGCCACAGCGGCGGCAGGCTGAGGGCCGTGACCCCGAGAACCACGAGCGCCGCGATCCCCGCGACGAGGGCGATGGCCGACCAGTCGACGCTCACGGGTTGACTGACGATCCTCAACAACACGGCGCCGAGCGTGACCCCCGCGATCGTGGCGAGCACCAGTCCGAGCGCGACCGGTACGGCCGTCTGCCACACGATCGACCACGCCAGCGTCCGACGCCGGGTCCCGAAGGCGACGAGGCTCGCCAGCACCCGCCGCCGCTCCCGCAGCTGCTCCAGGACGCCCACCAGCAGGCTGGCCCCGATCATCACCAGGGTCACCGTGGCCCCGATGAGTAGCCCGCGCCGCACCATAGCGAACTCGTCGGTCGGAAGCGCGGCGGCCGCCAGGCCGAGGTAGCCGCCGGGGGCGATGTCCCAGACGACGGTGCGCAGGCGTTCCGCCGCGTCCAGATCACCATCCTCAATGTCCACGTAGGACACGGCCCAGCTCGGCCAGGTGGCGAGCACCTCGTCGGGCATCGCCGACGGCGTGGCGAGCACCCCGGTGACCTCTTCGCCGTTCGGAGCGAGCCGCCCGGTCACGGCCCGGGCGGTCGCCGGAACGGTCCACTCGACGGCCACCTCGGCCGAGCCGGTCCGCAGGTCCAGGAACCCGAGCGTGTTGCCCGGCGCCGGGGTCGCCGGGAAGTCGTTCGGCTCGGCAGCGGCGACGAGGAAGACGCTCCCCTCCGCGCAGGAGTCCAGCTCTGCGAACTCGCGCAACGTGTCGCAGGTGCCGACGGTCACCAGCGTGCTCGGGTGGTCCTCGCTCAGCGGACCCGGCCCCGGATCGATCACCGCTGACTGAGTCACTCTACTGTGGACAGACAGCACCCCGGGGGTCGCGGCCGCCCCGGCGTCGAGCCGCTGCACATCGGCCCAGCCGTCCTCGAGCGGCAGCGAGATGTGGACCTCGGCCCGGGTCGGGTCGGCCCTGGTCAGCACAAGGTAGTTGGCCTCGATCGAGGCGAACAGCGTCTGCAGTCCGATGGCCCCGGCCACCGCGACCGCGATGCCCATGACGGCGCGGGCCGGGGCGCTGGAGTCGAGCTGCAGCCGACGAATGGCCAGCTGCCAGGCGACGGGACCACCCCGGACGCGGCGCACCGCCGCCTGCACCGCCCACGGCAGCTGGGCGGCGACCCCGACGAGCACGAGGCCTACGCCGAGGCTCACCTGGGTGACGCTGAACTCACCCCCCGACTGGGTGAGCGAGCCGAGCATCGGCACGAGCAGGCCGATGCCCACAACCGGCAGGATCAACCGCCACCAGAGGCGACGCCGGCCATCGCCGGCCCGGCGGGTCACCGCGAACGGCTCGATGACCACCCTCCGCAGCGACAGAATCGTGACCGCCACCGAGGCCACCGGCACGGCCACCACCAGCAGCAGGGTGAGCACCGGGTGGGGCTGGACATCCGACGGGAAGACGGAGAGGCGGAACAGCTCGATGCGGTCCACAAAGGACCGTACGCCCAGGAAGATCGCGCCGCCCACGCCGAGTCCGAGCAACGAGCTACCGAGCGCCTCCCCGGCCGCGATCCGTCGAGCCATGTGCGCGTCGGCCCCGAGCAGGCGCACGCCGGCGAGCCGGCGGTCGCGGGCCTCGCCGCCGAACCGGATCGCCGCGGCGACGAAGAGCGTCACCGGCAGCAGCAGGACCACGACGATGATCACCACGAACAGCGACAGCACCGGGTCGAGGGTCCGGCCGACCCGGGGCTCGCCGAAGTGGTCCCGCCGGGTCACCGTGTCGCTGGCCTCGTTCAGGTCGTCCGCGCCGAGGTAGAACGCGAGCTCGGTGGGCCCGGCCAGCCCCTCGTCGCCGATGGTAGCGACGATCGGGAAGTCCAGGCGCTCGCGCAGCAGTTCCCCGTCGGGCGAGGCGAGCAGCCGCGCCAGGGCCGGCGACACGACCATCTCGCCGGGGCGAGGAATCTCGGACAGGCCGGGTGGCACCGATGGGTGAGCGCCGTCGGGCTGCAGCAGCCGGCCCCGGACCGGGTCGCCACGGAACCAGGTGTCAGCGGTCCCCACCAGGATCGTGGCGTCTGACCGCGGCGGTGGCGCATCAAAGCTCACGTCGTCCCGTGCCGCCGTCCGCTCCTGCCGCGAGGCGATCGCGTGCGGCACGCTGACCGCGAAGAGCAGCAGCGCCACCCCGAGACCGACCCCCAGCGCGGTCAGCCCGGCCCGCAGCCACCCCGACGGTCCGCCGGCCAGCGCCATGCGCGTGCCGAGCAGCAACTCCCGGAGCCAGGCCCGTGGCCCGACCCGCCGGCTCATGCCGCGCGCTCCAGCGACTGCGCCAGGCGGTCGTGCACGACGCCGTCTCGCACGACGACCTCGCGGTCAGCGTAGGCGGCAACCCGGGGCTCGTGGGTGACCAGCACGACCGCGGCCCCGGTGTCGCGGGCCGCCTGGGTGAGCAGCACCATGACCTTCTCGCCGTTGAGCGAGTCCAAGGCGCCGGTCGGTTCGTCGGCGAAGACGACCCGGGGGCCGGTCACGAGGGACCGGGCGACCGCTACCCGCTGCCCCTGCCCGCCGGAGACGGTGCCAGGCAGCTTGTTCGCCACGTCCTCCACCTCGAGCTGGGCGAGCCAGGCGCGGGCGCGCCGCTCGGCCTCCCGCCGCCGTACGCCGGCCAACCGCAGCGGCAGCGCCACGTTCTCCAGGCAGGTCAGCTCCGGGATGAGCTGGCCGAACTGGAAGATGAAGCCGAAGTCGGACCGGCGCAGCGCACTTCTGTCCACATCGGACATCGCCGTGAGCTCACGGCCGGCGTAGGTGATCGTGCCGGAATCCGGCGGCACGATGCCGGCCAGGCAGTGCAGCAGGGTCGACTTGCCGGAGCCGGACGGCCCCATGACGGCGAGGATCTCCCCGGCGCGCACGGTCACCGAGGCGCCCGCGAGCGCGGCGGTGGGACCGTACGACTTACGCAGGTCGGTGGCGACCAACAGCGCGGTGGACATGGCTCTCCCTACGAGTTAGCCCGGCGCGGTGCCCGGGCAGCGGGGTCGTCACGGGTGGCTGAGTGGGGTGAGGCGGGCCGGAGGTCAGTACGGGTGGCGAGGCGGGCCCGCAGGTCATCGAGACGGTCCGCGGTCAGCTCCAGCCAGCGGAGGTCGGCCTCGAGATGGAACAGGGCGTGGTCGCAGATGAGCTGGTCGGTCAGGTCGCCGGACGTCTTGCGCCGGGTGAGCTCGCGCATGAGCCGCAGGTGCTCGGTGCGCTGCACGTCGAGGATCTCGGCCGCCGAACGCCCGGTCAGCAGCGCGAGCACGACCTTGGTGTAGAGCACGCTCTGCAGGTACGGCTCCGGGCGCTCGGGCTGGGCGAGCCACGCCTGCACGTCCGCGATACCCGCCTCGGTGATCGCGTACCGCTTGCGCTCCGGCCCGCCGCCCGGCTCGACGCCGTCGACGACGACCAGCCCGTTCTTGAGCAGCCGGGCGAGCGTGGCGTAGACCTGCCCGTACGCCAGCGGGCGCTCAGGCGAGAAGGCCTCGTCGTAGGTCCGCTTCAGGTCGTACCCGTGCCGCGGCTGACTCTCCAGAAGCCCCAGGAAGGTGTGTGCGACCGACATGCCCGGGACTATACACCACACGTATACGCTCTGCGTATACGTCTCGCGTATAGCCCCCTCCCCCCGTTGATCTAGGGCGTAGAGTGGTGATCAGAGATCAACTCACCACCCCGTGCCCTAGATCAACACGGGTCTGGCCGAGATCAACGCGATCCACGGGCGGGCAGCGGGCGGCTGTTAGCGTGGTGCCCATGGCGGAGGCGACCGGCGGGCAACGCCCGGGCGGAACAGGCGTCAGCTACGAGTCGGTGGGGGTCGACTACGAGCTGCTCGACGCCGGCAAGCGCCACTCATTGGCGCAGGCGCTGCTCACCTCGGGCCTGGCCGCGAGCCGCGGAGCGCAGGCGGTCGACGCGTCCCGGGGGGAGCCGGCGTTCCTGTTCCGACTCGGCGACACGCACCTGGCGATGGTGCTGGAGTGCCTCGGCACCAAGTCGGTGATCGCCCGCCAGTACCAGGAGCTCACCGGGGTCAACCGCTTCGACTGGATCGGCATCGACACGGTGGCCGCGGTCGTCAACGACCTCGTCTGTGTCGGCGCCCTGCCGCTGGCGGTCAACGCCTACTTCGCCACCGGGGCCGCGTCCTGGTACCACGTCGCCGGCCGGCACGAGGCGCTGTCGCGGGGCTTCCGCGAGGGGTGCGAGCGGGCCGGCGCGATCTGGGGCGGGGGCGAGTCGCCGACGCTGTCCGGCATCATCGACGCCGCCGAGATCGACCTGGCCGCCTGCGGGGTGGGACAGGTGCCGGCGGGCCGGGAGCCCCTGCTGAGCAACGGGGTCGAACCGGGCGACGAGATCGTGCTGGTGGCCAGCACGGGCCTGCACACCAACGGCGCCACCCTCGCCCGCGCCGCCGCGGCCCGCGCCGGTGGCCTGACCGCCACCCTGCCCGACGGCACGACGGTCGGTGACGCGCTGCTGCAGCCGAGCGCGATCTACGTCGATCTCATGGCCCGCCTCCTGGAGCGGGGGCTGGCCGTCTCGTACGCCTCCCACATCACGGGGCACGGACTGCGCAAGATCATGCGGCCGGACCGCGACCTCACCTACCGCATCCGGACCCTGCCCCCGGTCCCGCCGGTGCTCGACTGGATCCGCACCACGCTCGAGCTACCCGACACCGAGGCGTACGGGACCTTCAACATGGGCGCCGGGTTCGCCGTGTACTGCCGACCGGGCCAGGGCGACGCCGTGGTCGCCGCGGCTGCGGAGGTCGGGCAGTCCGCCTGGGTGGCCGGCCGGGTCGAGGCCGGTGACCGGCGGGTGATCCTGGAGCCCGTGGACGTCGTGTTCACCGGTGAGGCGCTGCGGCTGCGGTAATCCCGTACGCTCAGGAAGCTGAATATCTGTGATCACGAGCTGACACGATCGACAGACAGCGGAACGATCAGCAGGCAAGAAACGGAGTGCTGGGGATGGGACGGCACCAGCCGCCGGGGTGGGGACACCAGCGACGCTTCATCGTCGCACTCCTCGGGATCGCCGTCCTGGCCTTCGCCATCATGACCCTCGTGGCGCTCCTGTTCCCCACCCAGCGTTGATCTAGGGCGCGGAGTGGTGAGTTGATCTCCACGCACCACGCTACGGCCTAGATCAACGGGGCGGCCCTCGACCAACGAGGCGAGCGGCGTAGGGGATCGGTAACTCTGAGTGAGCAATTGTTTGCGATAGGTACGCTGGAACCCGAGCTTCGTTCGCACCCGGTATGTGCTCAAACCCGAGCATCCCGCCGGGTGCCGTGACTGGAGGACGGGCGCTATGTCACCGGTTCGTCCCCGAACGCCGCCGGGGGCGCCGACGATTCGGCCGGAGGACCGACGGGATCCACCGGCCGAGCAGCATCCAGCGACCGAGCAGGACGCACCGACCGAGCAGAGTCGACCGGCCGGGCCCGTGGCGGTCGCCCATCCGCGCAGGCGTACCCCGCATCCTCGCGAGCCGTGGTCGCCGACCGGCGAGGCGGGTGACCCGGTGGTCGCGATGGGATTGGCGCTGGAACACGCACTGGGGATCTCGACGGCGGCCACCGAGGACGAGCTGGTCACTCGGATGGTCGAGGCGGCCGGGCGCCTGACCGGCGCCACGGTCGCCTGTACGGTCCCGGACGCCGGCCCCCCGCGCACCTGGGGCGACGGACCGGTCGCCCAACGGCTGGTCGCCGCCATCTCGGCCGGGGAACCCAGTCGGGACCAGCCGTACGATCCGGCGGAGCCCCACCGGGTCGAGTTCCCCCACCTGGGCCTGCCGGACGGGCTGTACGCCCTGGTGGGCGGCGCGCCGCTCGTGGTCGCCTCGGTCCAGCCGGACCGGTTCGGGCCCCCGGCGCAGCGCCTGTTCGGGCTCGTGGTGGCCCACGCCGAGGCGGGGCGGGCACGCCTGCGCGAACTCGCCCAGCTCGCCCGACGGGCCGACAGCGATCCGCTGACCGGGGTGCGCCACTACCGCCCGTTCGAGGAGCGGCTGGCGACCAGCATTCCCGGCCGCACGGCCGTAATCGCTATAGATGTAGACAACTTTAAGCAGATCAACGACAGCCACGGTCACCAGGCGGGCGACGCCGCCCTGGTGTCGCTCGTCGGCGCGCTGAGCCGGGCGCTGCGGGGCGACGACCACATCTACCGCATCGGCGGCGACGAGTTCGCAGTCGTCATCGAGGTCGCCACCGCCGCCGAGGTGACCACGATCAGTCGCCGGTTGTTGCGCGCCGCTCGTCGGGCCGGGTGCCCGATCTCCATCGGGGCCGCCCTGCGCTCGCCCCAGGAGACCGGGCGGGAGACGCTGCTGCGCGCCGATCGCGCTCTGTACCAGGCCAAGCTCGCCGGCCGAAACACGATCCGCCTCGCGGCCTGATCGCGCGCCGCGTGACCCGACGGAGCCCGCCTCAGCGGTCGAGCGAGGCGGCGACGAGCTCGCCGATCTGGACGGTGTTGAGGGCGGCGCCCTTGCGCAGGTTGTCGCCGGTCACGAAGAGGTCCAGGGCCTGCGGATCGTCCAGGGCTCGCCGGATGCGGCCCACCCAGGTCGGATCGGTCCCCACGGCGTCCGCCGGCATGGGGTACTCGCCCGCGCCCGGGTCGTCCACCACGACCACCCCGCGCGTGTGCGCCAGGACGTCCCGCGCGCGCTCGGCGTCCACTTCGGACCGGAACACGGCGTGGATCGCCAGCGAGTGGCCGGTCACCACGGGCACCCGTACGCAGGTCGCCGACACCTTCAGGTGGGGCAGCCCCAGGATCTTGCGGGTCTCGTTGCGTACCTTGAGCTCCTCGCTGGACCAGCCGGCCTCGCGCAGGGACCCGGCCCAGGGGACCACGTTCAGGACGAGCGGCGCCGGGAAGGGGCCGAGGTCGTCGCCGATCGCCTGGCGCAGGTTGCCGGCGCGGGACCCCACGGCCCGGTCACCGGCCACCTTCTGCACCTGGTCGAGCAGCGTCTCGATGCCGTGCTGTCCGGCGCCGGAGGCGGCCTGGTAGGAGGCCACGACCAGCTCGCACAGCTCGTACTCGCGGTGCAGCGCCCCGATCGCCACGATCATCGCGAGCGTGGTGCAGTTCGGGCTGCTGATGATGCCGCGCGGCCGGTGGTGCACCTGCTCCGGGTTGATCTCGGGGACGACCAGCGGGACATCGGGCTCCATGCGGAACGCACCGGAGTTGTCCACGACGATCGCTCCCCGCTCCGCCGCAATAGGCGCCCACTCCAGCGCCACGTCGTCGGGGACGTCAAACATCGCGACATCGACGCCGTCGAACACCTCCGGGGTGAGCTCGACCACGGTCAACGGCTGGCCGCGGACGGAGACCACCGTGCCGGCCGAGCGGGCGGAGGCGACCAGCCGGATCTCGCCCCAGACGTTCTTGCGCGAGGTGAGCAGCTCGCAGAGCACGCCACCGACCGCTCCGGTGGCGCCGACGACGGCGAGCGTCGGGAGAGCCATCGCTATCGCCCGGTACCCGCGTAGACGATGGCCTCCGTGTCCCCGCCGAGCTCGAACGCCTCGTGCACCACCCGGACCGCGGCGTCGAGGTCGGTGTCCCGGCACACGACCGAGATCCGGATCTCCGACGTCGAGATCATCTCGATGTTGATGCCGGCCCCCGCCAGCGCCGCGAAGAACTTGGCCGCCACGCCCGGGTGCGAGCGCATGCCCGCGCCGACCAGGGACACCTTGCCGATGTGGTCGTCGTAGAGCAGGCCCCGGAAGCCGATCTCCTCCTTGACCTTGCCGAGAGCCGTCATGGCGGTGGGCCCGTCGCTCTTGGGCAGGGTGAAGGAGATGTCGGTCCGGCCCGTCCCCTCGGTCGAGACGTTCTGCACGATCATATCGATGTTGCTCTCAGCCGCCGCGACCGTCGAGAAGATGCGCGCCGCCACGCCCGGTTCGTCGGGCACCCCGACGATCGTGATCTTCGCCTCGCTGCGGTCGTGCGCCACGCCGGTGATGAGAGCTTGCTCCACGGGTAGGTCCTCCATCGAGCCGGTCACCATGGTGCCGGGCTTGTTCGAGTACGACGAACGAACATGGATCGGGATGCCGGAGCGGCGGGCGTACTCCACGCACCGCAGCATGAGCACCTTCGCCCCGCACGCGGCCAGCTCCAGCATCTCCTCGTACGTGATCTGGGCAATGTGCCGGGCGTTGGGCACGATGCGCGGGTCAGCGGTGAACACCCCATCGACGTCGGTGTAGATCTCGCAGACGTCGGCCCGCAGCGCCGCGGCGAGCGCCACCGCCGTCGTGTCCGAGCCACCCCGGCCGAGCGTGGTGATGTCCTTGGTGTCCTGGGCAACCCCCTGGAACCCGGCCACGATCGCGATCGCGCCCTCGTCGAGGGCCCCCTTGATGCGACCCGGGGTCACATCGATGATGCGCGCCTTGCCGTGCGAGCTCGTCGTGATGACGCCGGCCTGGGAGCCGGTGTACGAGCGCGCCTCGTACCCCAGGTTGTGGATGGCCATGGCGAGCAACGCCATCGAGATGCGCTCACCCGCGGTCAGCAGCATGTCCAGCTCGCGGCCCGGAGGCAGCGGACTGACCTGGTGGGCCAGGTCGATCAGCTCGTCGGTCGTGTCCCCCATCGCGGAGACGACGACCACCACGTCGTCGCCCGCCTTGCGGGTGGCCACGATCCTCTCCGCGACCCGCTTGATGCGCTCCGCGGTGGCGACCGACGATCCGCCGTACTTTTGGACGATCAGACCCACCGCGCCTACTCCTCACGTTCCTTCAGGCGCCAGGCCACCCGTTACCCCCCGAAGCCGACGCCAATCGCGTGGCCGCGGGCCCGGCCCGGATCACACTGGTCCCGGGCAGGGGTGGCCGTCGGCGCCGACAGCTTGGCTCAGCGTACCTGCGGTGTCCGTGACCAGGGATAGTCGGTCCCACGATCCGGCCCACTACACTCCACCCGTATCGGTGGCCGGGTCGGCCGAACTGGTCGAGAATCCAAGCGTGCGACCGTTGCGGGTGGTGGTGGTGCTGGGCGTGGCCACGGGTCTGGCCCTGGGCCTGGCCGGCTGCGCGACCCCCGCCCCCGTCGAGCCGGCACCGACCATGGACACCCGCCCGGCGGACCGGGACCGGCTCGCCGCGCTCGCCGCCGCCGCGAAGGACCACCGGTACGTGGCGACCTACACGTGGTCGTCCGCGGGTCGCCCCGACCGTACGGTCACGGCCGCGTTCGCGGCGGACGGCACCTGGGTCGTCTCCGTTCCCGGCGGCGCGCTCAGCGGCCTGGCCGACATCGCCATCTACTACTCGGGCTCAGCGCTGCACCAGTGCCTGCTCAGGCCCGTCCAGGGCACAGCCGGCACCCGCCCGGATCTGGACCACCTGACGCCCTCGTGCGTGCCCGTCGACTCCCTCTCCCCGGCGGAGGACCCGCGGGTGCACCACGTGTTCACCGACTGGATCGACGCGTTCGTGGACCGGGCGACGGCCCTGTCGGTGACGACAGCCACGCTGGACGGCGCAACGGGCTCGTGCTTCTCGGTCGAGTCGACCTCGGCCGCGCTGGCCCCACCGGTCGACCCGGGGATCTACTGCTACGCCGACGACGGCACGCTGACCGGGGCCCGCACGAGCTTCGGCACGCTCCTGCTCGCCGGCCCGGTCGAGGCCGCACCGCCGAGCGTCGCCCTCCCGGCGCCGGTGGTCCCCGGGTC